>CAZAWL010000175.1:0-5027 GCA_964488705.1 uncultured Sphingopyxis sp. | reverse complement strand
CGAACTTTGCGCTGATCGCAGCGCGCAATTCCGGGGTGCCGCCGACGTCGGTATATTTGGTCTGGCCTGCGCGGATGGCGGCGATGGCCGCGTCCTTGACGAAATCGGGCGTGTCAAAGTCGGGTTCGCCCGCCGACAGGCCGATAATGTCGATGCCAGCCCGTTTCAGTTCGCCGACCCGTTGGGTCATGGCGAGCGTCGCTGATGGCTGGATACGGGTCACGGCGGCGGACAGGCGGGTCATGCGGGCTCCTCAGCTGCGACAGACCCGGCAAGACGGAAAAGGGGTGACGGGGCGGGTCGGCGCAGGCGGGCCATAGAGCGATTTCGAGTGAGGTGGAAGCACCGAACGGTTCGGAAATCGCGAAAAAGAGCAAGCTGAACCGTGATTTTGCTGTGACCAAAGATTGGGCCCGGTTCAGCGGCGCGACCCATGCCCCGCAAGGGCTGGCGGTGGCGCTTTGCGCTATTGCGCGAGGGTAAAGCGGATGAGCCCGCGCAGGGCATTGCCGACATAACCGCCGGCGCTGAGGTCGGCGGCGTGCAACACCGCCTCCCGCGCACGGCCCGTGTCGATCAGTTCGGCGCGCAGCACGCCGGGCAACAGGCCGAGCGAGAGCGGCGGCGTCAGCAACATGCCGTCGCGTTCGACAAATAGCGACGTAAAGCACCCCTCGGTAACGCGGCCGGCATCGTCCACCAGCAACGTTTCGAACGCGCCGGATGCCGCCAGCGCCGCGTCATAAAATGACCGGTCACTGGTCTTGTGGACGAGCCGGATGTCATGCGAATCGACGCCGCGCGGGCTGAGCGTCACCGTCACCGGTTCGGCCGGTTGCGGCGGCAGATCCTCTACCGCGATGGCGCAGGCCCCGCGGCGCGACAGGCGCAGCCGCACCCGCGCGGCGGTTTCGCGATGAAAGGTCGCGTGCTGCAACATGTTGCGCACTGCATGACGGTCAAATGCAAAGCCCAATGCATGCGCGCTCGCGCCCAGTCGCGCCAGATGCCTGTCGAGCAGGGCGATACCGTCATCGGGTTCGAACCGCATGGTTTCGAGCAGGTCGAATTGTGCCTGGGCCACGCGAACAAACTCTCCTTTCGCCAGACATTCGCGCCATTCCGCATCGGCGCTGGAATCTGCGACGACCCCCGATCCGAGCCCCAATGTGGCGCATAGCGCTTTGTCGGGCAATGCCAGTGTCCGAATGGCAACATTGAATGCGGCCTCGCCGTCGGGGCCGATGAACCCCATCGACCCGGTATAGGCGCCACGCGGCGCGGCCTCGGTTTCGGCGATGATTTCCATGGCGCGGATTTTTGGCGCCCCGGTAATCGACCCACAGGGGAACAGGGCACGGATCATGGCCGATGGCTGCTGGTCGGTGGCGATGCGCGCGGTTACATCGGACACCATCTGGTGGATGGTGGGGTAGGTTTCGACCCGAAACAGCGTCGGCACAGCCACGCTGCCCGGCTGTGCGATGCGCGACAGGTCGTTGCGCAACAAATCGACGATCATCAGGTTTTCGGCGCGCTGTTTCGGGTCTGAACGCAATTGCTCTACCGCATCGCGATCCGCCGCCGGGTCGGCCAGCCGGGCCGCGGTCCCCTTCATCGGTCGGGCAATGACCTGCCCCCCGCGCAGCGCAAAAAACAACTCCGGCGACAGCGATAACAGCCAATGCGACCCGGTAAAGACGACACCGCCATAGCCCGCGCGGGCGTGGGCGCGCAGCCGCGCATAGATGGCGAGCGGGTGGCCATGGACCGCGACCGTCGCGTTAAAGGTGAGGTTTGCCTGATAGATATCGCCGGCCACAATGTGGGCATGGATGGCGGCGATGGCGGCAGCATAGTCGCCCGCACTGATCGACGGTTGCGGCGCGCCAACCGCAGCGCCCGCGCCATCAGGCAGCCATTGGGGGACGCTGGCGGCGGGGATGCGCCGGCAGTCGCGGAATCGGGCGAACCAGCCGAGCGGCAGCGGTCCCGGTGCCGCCCGCACGCCTTCCGCCCTTGCCGCGACACGCGCCAGCTTGGGCTCGAGCGCATAGCCGGCTTCATAGGACAGGAACCCGGCTGCGAAATCCCCGGCGGCGTGCCAATCGTCCAGCACCGCCAGCATGGGTTCGACATCAGCCGGCGTGGCGGCAATGCGGATGTCGGTCGGATCGCGGAACAGCCGCGCCGCTACCCCCTGGTCGCGGGCATCGTCGAGCAGGACAAAGGGGCCATCGCCTCCGCTCAACATGGTTGGCGCAGCCCGGCCGTGCTGCTGTCGGGGCACCGTCGTGTCACGGGCGATCGTCAGCGGACGCGGCGCACCCTGACTCCGGCGCGGCCCTCCACGCTGATCATGAAGCTGCCGAGCGACGCTCGACGCACGACGACCGAGTGGCCGGCGCGCGGGGACCGCCCCGGTGCACTGCTGTCGGTCTGTTCCCATACCTGCCCATTATCGAGCGTATAGATCCACTGGCCAGAGCTGTTGCGCGCGACGTTGCTCAGCGTTGCCGTCAGTTCGTTGACGGCATCGCTATCCTCTTCGCCGTCATTGCCGCCACCAAAAATCGATCCGACATCGGGCAGCGACAGGCCGAACAGGCCGCGGCGCGTCTGGCGCACCTGTTCGCGGTCGACGATGCGGATGTCGCGGCTGGTTTCGGCCGTCTGGAGCGCCCCGACCTGCCGGTCATAACAGGCCAGCCGCTCGGTCGGGTCGGCAATTTCGCGGCAATTATACAGCTGTTGCAAGACTTCGACCCGCGGTGCCTCGGCATCATTACCGCGCCGGTCCTGCGCGCTGGCGCTGCCCCCTGCGACAAGAAATGCCGCGCCGAGCGCCACACTCGCCGTGCGACACCCCATGAAAGCGTGCTTGCGTGAAAAGCCGGGCATGTTGCGCCTCCAGTCTCTGACCATTGCCTTGTCTCGATTGCAACCCTAGACGCCCTTGCCAAGCGCTGGCAACAGGGCGCGGTCCAGTTTTCAGGAGCAAGAACATGGCGGCGATGGGACATTTCGACTGGGCCGACCCCTTTCAGATTGACGGCCAGTTGACCGAAGAAGAACGGATGATCCGCGATGCCGCGCATGGCTTTGCGCAGGATGTGTTGCAGCCGCGTGTGATCAAGGCGTTCAGGGAGGAGCTCGACGCACCCGAACTGTTCCCGATGATGGGTGCGGCGGGCTTGCTCGGTGCGACCGTGCCGGAGGAATATGGCGGCGCGGGGGCGAGCTATGTCGCCTATGGCCTCATCGCGCGGGAAATTGAGCGCGTCGATTCCGGCTATCGGTCGATGGCGTCCGTCCAGTCGAGCCTCGTCATGTACCCCATCCATGCCTATGGGTCGGAGGAACAGCGGCGCAAATACCTCCCCGGTCTCGCCGCCGGCACATTGATCGGCTGTTTCGGGCTGACCGAACCCGATGCCGGCAGCGACCCGGCGGGCATGCGCACCGTCGCGAAAAAGGTCGATGGCGGTTATGTCCTGAACGGCAGCAAGACGTGGATTTCCAACGCCCCCTTTGCCGACGTGTTTGTCGTCTGGGCCAAGAGCGAGGCGCATGGCGGCGGCATCAGGGGCTTTGTGCTGGAAAAGGGCATGAAGGGCCTGTCCGCGCCCAAGATTGAAGGCAAGCTGTCGCTGCGCGCGTCGACCACCGGCATGATCGTCATGGACAATGTCGAAGTGGGGGACGACGCGTTGCTGCCCGATGTGCAGGGGCTCAAGGGTCCGTTCGGCTGCCTCAACCGCGCGCGGTACGGCATCAGCTGGGGGGCGATGGGCGCGGCGGAATTCTGCCTCGCGGCCGCGCGGCAATATGGGCTCGACCGGCACCAGTTCGGCAAGCCGCTGGCGGCCAACCAGCTCTATCAAAAGAAACTGGCCGACGCGATGAGCGACATTGCGTTGGGGCTCCAGGCCAGCTTGCGGGTGGGCCGGTTGATGGACGAAGGACGGTTCCACCCCGACATGATCTCGATCGTCAAGCGCAACAATGTCGGCAAGGCGCTCGACATCGCGCGGGCGGCGCGCGACATGCATGGCGGCAACGGCATCAGCGAGGAATATCAGGTCATCCGCCACATGGTGAACCTCGAAACGGTCAACACCTATGAAGGCGCGCACGACGTCCACGCCCTCATCCTCGGTCGGGCGATCACCGGAATCGCTGCCTTTTGACTATGGCGGGCTTTGACCTTCAGCCGGTGCTGACGGGTGATCTGGTGACAATTGCCCCGATGCGGGCCGACGAATTCGCCGACCATCTGGCGGTTGCGGCCGACCCGCTATTATGGGCCGCCCACCCCGCCCCCGACCGCTGGCAGGAACCTGTATTCCGCGCCTATTTCGACGATAATCTGTCGACAGGCGGCGCATTGACCATCCGCGACCGGACCTCAGGATCGGTCATTGGGCATAGCCGTTATGATCTGCGCAAGGTGGAACCGGGCGAAGTTGAAATTGGCGGCACCTTCCTCGCGCGCCATTGTTGGGGCGGGGCATATAATGCCGACGTCAAACGGCTCATGGTCGGCCATGCACTGGCGCATTTT
Organism: uncultured Sphingopyxis sp.; assembly: GCA_964488705.1. Classification (GTDB taxonomy): domain Bacteria; phylum Pseudomonadota; class Alphaproteobacteria; order Sphingomonadales; family Sphingomonadaceae; genus Sphingopyxis. The sequence goes on along the minus strand of CAZAWL010000175.1, from coordinate 463 downwards.
GACCGGGTTGTCTTTTATGTCGGCGAAGCCAATGTCCGGTCGCGCCGCGCAGTCGAAAAATTGGGTGCGCAGCTGCTGCCCGACCGGACGGAAACCTTCACCATGTCGGGCGTGCCGACGCGGCACGTCGTCTATGCGCTAGTGACCCGAATCTGACGTCCGCCACATAGGATATGCCATTGCCCTGAGGCATTCTTTGCCGCAGTAGGGCCAGAGCTTGGTTATTGCACGTTCGAGGCGTCAAAATGGCAACGATATCGATGGGAAATGGCCGTAGTCAGGCAGCCATTCTGCCTGCAAGGCCGTTTCGCTTTGAGATCGAAGCCATTTTGGCGTCCTGCGGATTTGACCCATTTTGTCCATTGCTGCGTTGGCAAGTGTTGAAATATCGACATATTCCTGCCGCTTGCCGCCTTGCACTGAACAAAATGGCCGCAAACCTCGACCGTGCAATAACCACGTT
>CAZAWL010000174.1:0-5105 GCA_964488705.1 uncultured Sphingopyxis sp. | reverse complement strand
CGCCGCCGGGTCGAAGCTGCGCTGGCGGCCAGCGGCAATGACGTGGATGCCTTGCTGGCGTCGCGATGATCATTGCCACCATCGCCATATTGATCGCGGGCATGGGCAATTTCGCCATGCACCGCTGGATGCTGGAAAGCGGCCACCCGATCGTCGAGGCTGCGACGGGGCCGATGCGCCGCACACTGGGGCCGTGGTCGACCTATGTGCTGGAATTCGCGCTGTTGATCGGCGCGTTATGGATGGTCGAATGGCGCTGGTTTGTCGCGCTGTGCCTCTATGCCGTCTATACCATGGCCAATGCCGCGACAGTGGCCATGCTCAAAGGGCGTTGATCACGGATTTCACCCCCCCAGCATGGCATCGTCGATCAGCGCCTCTTCGGCTGCGGTAAAGGCCGATCGCGCGCCGGGTGCTGCGCCAAATTCGGGCAGTTCGGTCACGAAATAGACCACGCCCAGGCCGCGTTCCCGGTCCACCCACAGGCCAGAGCGCAGCGAATAGGCCTCCCCCGCATGGCCGATGCGTTCGCGCCCGTCGCCAAACGGGTCGTCGCGGCATCCGGCGGTGCGTGTCGCCAATTGTTGAACGCCCAGCGCATAGCGGCAGAAAAAGCTGCCTTCCCCGCCCTCGCCCACCGTCGTGGCGAGCCGCGTCACCCGCTGCATCGCCGTCAGGCGGCGGAAGCTGCGCGGGCTGATGAACCGGTCACCGTCGCGCAGCAGAATAGCGCCGATACGGGCCAGTCCGCGCGCCGAAATCCTGAGGCCGCCTTGTGGGCTGAACGCGGCGCCGTGGCGTGCGATGCGATAGGTCGCAAGATTACAGCTGCCGTCGCGCGCCGGGACCACCGGGCATGGGTCGCGTCCGGCGATGGGCGGGTCGCGGGCGAGATCGCCATTTGGGCGCAACAGCGTGACAGCCCGCGCCCGCGCTGCGTCGCTGCACATCGTCCAGTTGTAACAGGCGTCGATGTTGAGCGGACGAAAGACGAGGTTGGCCATCAACGCGTCGAACCGCTCGCCGGTCGCGCCCTCCATCGCCGCCGCAATCACCGGGAAATTGATGTTGGCATAGGCAAAGGTGGTGCCGGGTCGGCGGCTGCGGTCCCACGCAGCCGGGTCGGCCAAAATGGTTGGCAGGTCGGCGTCGAGCGGCAGCACATAGTCGACCCCGTCGACGAGACCGGAACGATGGCCGAGCAGCATGGCAAGCGTGATCGGGCGGTCGGGGAAGGCCGGGTTGCGCAGCCGCCAGCCCAGATAGGTCGAAACATCGGTATTGAGGTCGATGCGGCGTTGATCGACCAGCCGCATGACGCCCAGCGCGACGACCAGTTTGGAGATGGAGGCGACGCGGACCGGGTCATCGGCCGTCAGCGCGCGACCACCCGCCCGGTCGGCAAAGCCGCGCAACACGCGGGTCTGCTGCGCTCCCGTCCGGTCGAACGTCATCAATATGGCAGCGGCTGGCGCGCGCGCCTCCGCGCTCGCCGGCGCACCAGCTGGCGCATCATCCTGTGCGGCGGCGGGAGTGGCGACGGCGGCCAGCAGGGCGGCCATCAGGGCGGCCACCAGGGCAGGGAGGCGTGCGAACGGGGCGGATCGGATCATGGATGGAAGCTACCGGCAGTTGGCCGATATTGTAAGAGCCCGCGTAGGCGTTAATGATGCCAAGGCCGCGCAACAGCGGCAGAGGAGCCCAAATCCCCATGCGCATCGCCCGCTGGACATTGACCATCATCGTCTGGGCGGGCATCATAGCGGGGCTCGCCGTCACCATCATCCCGCGCTTTCTCGACCGGATCTATTATGCCGGGCCGGCGTCGGGCCATTATGACGGCGCCCGTTTCTTTAACCCCGGTATCGACGACACCGTGGCGCCGCCGGCCGGGGGCAGCCGCACCGGCTTTATCCTGTCGATGGCGACCGGCCAGCGTATGCGCGGACCATGGCCGGACAATGTCGCGGTGACGCCGGGACTGCCCGATGCGGCGCTGATCGCCTGTCCCGCGCTGACCGGCGGCGCGCGCGTCGAAAATTGGAGCCGCTGCAATCGCGGTGCGATGGACCCTACCGCAATGTCCGCGACGTGGGTGGGCCATGCGACAGTGCTGGTCCAGACGGCAGGATTCGCGATGTTGACCGACCCGATCTGGGCCGAACGGGCGGGACCGCTGGGCATCGGCCCGGGGCGGGTCATGGCGCCGGGCATCCGCATTGCCGACCTGCCGAAAATCGACCTGATCGTCGTCAGCCATAACCATTATGACCATCTCGACCTCGATACGCTCAAGGCGTTGTGGGACCGCGACCGCCCCGTCATCGTCACCGCGCTCGGTAATGATGCATTGCTCGCCAGCCGGGGCATCCGGTCGGTCGCGCTCGACTGGGGCGGGTCGCATGCGGTCGGGCGTGCCATGGTCCATGTCACGCGCAACCACCATTGGAGCACCCGCTGGGGAAGCGACCGCAACCGCGCTCTATGGTCGAGCTTTCTGGTCGATACGCCCGCAGGCCGGGTCTATTTTGCGGGCGATACCGGCTTTGGCGACGGCCAATGGACGCGCGCGGCTGCGGCCATCCCGGCGACTGACGGCACGGTGCCGCCGGTGCGGCTGGCGCTGTTGCCGATCGGTGCGTTCCGATTCCGCCCGGGCCAGATGCACACCGGCAGCCACATCGGCCCGGAACAGGCGGTGACCTTGTGGAACCGGATGGGCCGCCCGACGACGATGGCGGTCCATTGGGGCACGTTCCGCCTGTCCGACGAGGGGCGCGACACCCCGCCCGCGATGCTCGACAGCATCATGCGCTGTGCTGGGGCAGACCCGGCGCGCTTTGCCGCTTGGCCGGTCGGCGTCGCCCGGCGGGTTGCGCCGCCGACACCCGTTGCGGAGATTGACGAGGCGCGTATCACCCGCTGCGGTACCAGTCCCGAGGTGCGGGCGCTGCCCTGAACCGGCAGTGGGCGTTCAGCCCGCGTCGTCGTCGCGGCGCAGCGCCGCCAGCGCGGCAAACGGGCCCAGGTCGTTGGGCGACCGTCCGTCATGCTGCGCCAGCCAGGCATCGGCATTGTCCAGCCGCGGCCAGGGATTGACCGAGAGCGCCAGCGTTTCCGCAATGATCGCGCCCAGGTCGAATTGCCCGTGGCGATAGCCGATCGTGTCGAGCGCATCGGCGTCGAGTTCGCGCTCTTCATCCTCGTCATCGCCGTCAATGCGGTCGGCAGGCACCAGCCGCAGCGCAAAGCCGGTTTCGACCCGCTCGCGCACCGGCTGCATCGTGACGACGCAGGGCTGGGTCAATTGTGCCTGTAACCGGCCTTCGATGCCGATGTCGGTCCCCGCGCCGGTAAAGGTGAGCGTGGCGTCAAGCCGGGTCAGCGTCGTCCAGCCAAAATGGCGCGCGATGGCGACGCGTTCCGCCTCGCTGGCGCTATAGGCGAGGGGGGATCGCTGGCGCTGCGCCTCCTGCACAGTCATCACCCGCGCAAAACCCGCAGTGTCGGCGGGAACGTCCGGCATGCTGCTCATGATGGGGCCAGCGCCGGCAATTGCCCGGCGAGGATGGCGTCGGTCGACTGCACGTCCAGCGCCCGGGCAAATTGGTCGAGCACAACCCCGGCATGGCTCGCCGCCGCCTGCGTGCCGGCATCGCCGTCCGACCCCCAGATGTTGCGGCGGATGACGGTGGCTCGCCCGGCCGCATCGCCGGTATCGCGATAACCGCCCAACCGCCCGCCGAGCGCGGCCATCATCTTGCCGACATGTTTGCCGACCATCAGATCGCCGACTCCGGTCTGGCGCAATTGCCCGTCCATATCGTCGATGAAGATTTCGGTGAGCAACACGCTGGCGGCGCGTGCCGGCTCCTCGGCTTCCAGCCGCAACAGCACGTGGGCGACCAGCGCCGTCAAAATCTCGAAACGTCCGTCGAGCGTGTCGGGCACCCCCGCCTCATACCAGCGCGGGTCACGCGCATGGCCGACAATGGCGGCGTAAAGTGGCCTGAGTGCGTCTTTGGGCGCGGGCTGATGACCAAAAAGGCGACGGATGAGCGACATGGGCGGGTCTTAGGGTCAGGACCCGTTAATCGCACGAGCCGTGGTGGCCCGTTGCGCGATGAGATGCAAGGAAAGCCGCGAAAGGCGGGGCATGCTCCCCGGTCGAGCGGTTTGACGATGCAGGTCGCGCGCAGCGGGCCATCCGATGGGACTTGGCCGGACAGGCGCAGGACTTTGTTGCTCGCTCGTCAAATAGCACCCCTATTATCCTTGCTCGCTCCGCGTCCCGCGCCTGTCCACCTCAAGCCACGGCCATGTGATCAATGAGTCCTGACCCTAGAATGTCCGGCGGGCAATGCAAGGCTGCGACGCGCGCCCTCTTGTGCAGCGCGCGCAAATTGCCCTAAAGCCGCTGGCATCGGACGGGTCGCCGGACAGCGACGGGGCAGGGTCCGCCATCGCCACCGGCGCATTGCCGGGCGGCCTGTGAGTAGGAACGATCATCAATGCGCCCATTTCGCCCCCGCACTTTCCTCCTTTGCGGCAGCATGGCCGCCGCGCTGGCGGCATCGGGCTGCACCCAACTGCGCACGCATGAAGGTTATATAGTCGACCAGACGCTCGTCGATTCGGTGGTGCCGGGCATCGACAATCGCGAATCGGTGGCCCGCACGCTCGGCCAGCCGACGCTCGCCAGCCAGTTTGGAACCGTGAACGGCCAGGGCGCGATGGTGCCGGTCGATCAGGCGCGCGACTGGTACTATATTTCGCGCGACAACCGCGCTCTTGCCTTTCGGCGTCCGCGCCCGCTCAGCCAGTTGACCTTGCATGTGCAATTTGATGCGCTGGGCAATGTCGCCGCGGTCAACCGCAGCGGTGTGGAAACGGTGGCGCGCATCAACCCCGAAGACGACAAGACGCCGACGCTCGGCCGCAGCCGCAGCTTTTTTGAAGAGTTGTTCGGCAATATCGGCACGGTTGGCGCGGCGGGTGCTGGGACCGGCGGGGCCAGCAGCGGCGGCTAAAGCCTGATCGCCTTTGTCGCAAGCGCTCTGCGCTTCTCACAAAGACGTGAATCAGGCTCCATCCAAAGTCGAGAC
>CAZAWL010000173.1:0-5132 GCA_964488705.1 uncultured Sphingopyxis sp. | reverse complement strand
GTTAGGCGAGGGAGGCACGATTGTCGAGCCGTGGCCTTATGTCGTTCGCGCATCGTCGCGCGGCCCCGTTGGTGCTGTCGGCGGCGCTCGTCGCACCCGCTGCGGTCGCCCAGCCGGTGGTCGCCCCGCTTGTCGCGGACGTGCCCCCGGATCCCGCGGCTGACGGGCTGACCGTCGATCAGGCGCTGTCCAATGCCCGCCGCTTTGCGCGCATCCGCAGCTATGCCGACTGCCTCGCCGACCGTCGCGACAGCGGCGACATCGTCGTATGTGGCGCGCCGAGCGACGAAGGCTTGCCGGTGCCCGAAGTCTATGGTCCCGTCGCGGGGTCAACGGATGGCGCGGCGGTCGACCCGCACATCCCGTGCGAATTCACCGCCGAACATTGCTATACCGGGCTCGACCTGATCCGCATCGGGCGCAGCGTCGCCGGATTGATCGGGCTCGTCATCGACCCCGACCGCAATCTGGGGGAGGGGGACCGCATCCCCGACCGGTTCAGGGGCGCGAACCGGTAGGGCGGGGCCTATTCGAACACGGCGGCGTCGACGGTGTCGGCGAGCTCGAGATAAAGGCCCGTCGAGACGATCAGGAACAGCGTCGCCAATGCCAGTTCCACCAGCATCCACGCGACAGTGATGACGCGGTCCTGCCAGCCGAAATCATAGGTGCCCTGGATCAGCAGCACCGCGCCGGCGAAAAACAGCGTCAGGGCGAACAGGCCCGCCAGCTGGCACAGCAGCAGCAGCGCAATGACCCGCCATTGCGCCGGGGCGGTCATGCGCCAGGACTCGACCATCGCCGGAAAGGGATTGAGGCTGCCCGCCGCGGCCATGACCGGTCCGGTCATCGACAGGCGCGCGTTGAGCCACAGGAGCAGCGCCAGATTGGCCAGTCCGACCGCCGCCATGACCGAGATGGTGACCGGGATGTTGCCACCCGCCGCCATGCCGACGACCAGATTGATCATGCTGAAGGGCAGATTGATCGCGACATAGATGATGAAGGCGACGGCAAAGCTGATGATACCGGCGATCAGCCCGTACATGACTTCGCCAATGACGCCGTCACGCGACGATGCCAGCATCGCGTTCCACGCCGCCAGAGCCACGGCGTTGAGGCTGACCATCGAGAACAGGAAAAGCGAGAAAATCGTCCACACCGTTCCGTCAGAGGCGACGTAAACGCGGCTGTCGGTTGCGAGCGCGTAAAAGGCCCGGAAATTGGACAGGTCGTGCACCGAAAAAAACAGGAAGGGGATGATGATGGCCATGGCCAGATAGGTCGCCGCCAGTTTCTTATCGGCAAACAGGCTGTCCACACCCAGCGTCCAGGCCCTGCGCATCGAAATTGTCCGCATCTGTCACTCTTCCATTGCTGTTATGGTCGGCCGACCGCCGGCCCGACCCTAAAGATCTAGGATCGGCATCACCATCGGCTCGCCAATCAGGTGGGGAGAGGCGGCGAGGGTAGCCATCGCCGCGCTGACCCGGGCGGCGGGACAGGCGTGGGTGACGAGCGCGATCAGCGCCGCGCCGTCCTCCGTCGCGCGCTGGATGAACCCTTCGACCGAAACGCCGGCATCACGCATGGCAATCGCGATTTCGGCGAGCACACCGGTTTCGTCGGCGACCATCATCCGCACATAGGATTTGCCGGTAACGCTGCCGGGGTCGGCCGGCGTCGCCGCGTCCAGTTGGTCGACCGGCATGGCAAAGGCGGGGCCATATTCGTCGCGGGCAACATCGATAATGTCGGCAACGATGGCGCTGGCGGTAGGGCCGTCGCCCGCCCCCGCCCCTTCGAGGAACAGGCGGCCGACAAAATTCCCCTCTGCCACCACCGCATTGAGTGCGCCGGGGACATAAGCGAGCGGGTGTTCGACCGGTACCAGACAGGGGTGGACCCGCTGGATGAGGCCATCGTCCGTCATTTCGGCCAGACCGATCAGCCGCACACGATAGCCGAGTTCCGCAGCCTCGGCGATGTCGGCGGCGATGATGTTGCGGATGCCGGTTGTGCCGACCGCCGCAAAGTCGAGTCTGGTCCCAAAACACATGGCCGCGAGGATGGACAGCTTGTGCGATGCATCGACGCCATCGACGTCAAAACTGGGGTCCGCCTCTGCAAAGCCGAGGGCCTGCGCCTCCGCCAGAACGTCGGCAAAGTCGCGGCCATTCCCCTCCATGCTGGCGCTTTCCATCTTGGTCAGGATGAAATTGCAGGTGCCGTTGAGGATGCCGTAAATGCGTTCGATACGATTGGCCGACGCGCCCTCGCGCAGCGCCTTGATAACGGGGATGCCGCCGGCCACCGCTGCTTCGAACTTGAACGGTGTGTCGCGCCGGTCCGCGATCGTCGCCAGCGCCATCCCGTGATGCGCCAGCATCGCCTTGTTGGCGGTAATCAAGGGCTTGCCGGCGCTCAGCGCGGCTTGTGCCAGTGCCAGCGCGGGGCCTTCGCTACCGCCCACCACCTCGACAATCGCGTCGATGCCATCGTCGGCGACCATGTCCAACGGGTTGTCGACCCAGCGATAGCCAGACAGGTCGATGCCGCGATCCTTGGCGCGATTTTGCGCGGATACCGCAACCGGGACGATGGCACGGCCGGCGCGCCGCGCGATCAGTTCAGCATTGGTGGCGAGCAGGCGCAGCACGCCGCTGCCCACCGTCCCCAGCCCGACGACGCCAATGCGCAGGGGTGGCCGCGGCGCCATGTCGCGACTGTTGGATGGCGGTTGGTTGGTCATGCTGGCCCCGTTTTGCCACCCGAACATTGGCGGCTTTCGGCCCCGCGATAGCGGCGCGTTGCCGCCAAGTCACGCGCTGTTCGCCGTGCCGGATGCGCGGCTGTTTATGCGCCCGGCCGCTGCGTGCGATCGCACATCCCGACGCGGTCACGCACAAACTGATAGTCGGCGATCGTGGCGCGCAGATGCTCCGCCGACAGCGCCGCGACGCTCGCATTGGGCAAGGTCGCCGGCAGGCCGCACGTCAGCCGGTACCAGCCGAGCGTATAGGGCGATGGCACGCTCGCCGATTCATCGAGAATTTCGCCAAACGCCACGGCCCAGCGCGGCGCCTGACCCGGGCGGCGCAGGATGGTGAGCGAAACGGGCTGACCATTGTCAGTGCGCAGGAACAATTGCGTTTCACTCTCCCCCGGTACCGTTCCGGGAACATGAAATGCCTGGGCAATGCCGGTGATGGCGGGCGGCACGTCGCCAGCTGCCAGTTCGGTCGCAATCGCACGGGCATAGCCGTCGCGTTGCGCCGTCCATCCCAGCTGGGCACCCGGCACGACCAGCTGCACCTGATTGGCGGTTGTCACCGGTCGGGCGAACAGCAGCACGCGCTGCCCCTTGAGGCGCGGCGCCCGGCCGTTGGCGAGGCGCGGCTGGTCGGTGATGTAGGCAATGCGTGCGGCGACAGGGTTGCGCCCGTAAATGACGGTGTTGACGCGCGCCTCGACGTAAAGGCGGATAAGGTGTGGCGGCACGCCGACGGCACGCGCGGCATCGACTTCGCGCACCTTGCGCACCTCTGCATCGATGATGCTCGCCGCTGCTACCGCATGGTCGGCGACGTCGGCATAGCTGTCGGGCAGTGCCGTCGCGACTGGCCCCGGCTGGGCCTGTGCAACGGCGGTCGGCACAGCCATTGACGTTACGGCAACAGCGATTGCGGCGATGACCAGCATGACAATATGGTGGCGCGACGATATCATATATCTTTCCCTTTGTTTCTGCGGCGGATTCGCTGCAACCCGATGCCACAGGCCACATTTACCGCTGATAAATGGTTTGCGCCATGCCGCGCTGCACGATAACAGACCGAATCGAGGTAAGGGAGTTTCTGCTAGGGGTGATTCTCGATTGGGCTGGCCGCTTGGCCAAAACAGATCGACACCCGCACAGCGCAAGGCCCCTCACCCGAGACGAGATTTGGGTTAGCGAGGAGCATATTGCCGGATGGCCTATGGAGATACAGTCGATCCGAAAAACAGGGTCATATCGATCGGTCTGGTCGGTTTGGTCACCTTTTTGCTCGGATGGTTATTGGTCAGCGGGCTGGCGATTGAAGCGGTAAAGAATATCGCGGAAAAGCTGGATGTGATTGCGGTCGATGAGCCGCCACCACCCGAGGAACCACCACCACCGCCACCGCCGGACAACAAGCTGCCGCCGCCACCGCCCGTGGTGGTGCCGCCGAGCCCGTTGCCGAATACCAGCACTAACGTCATCAACCGCCCGGTTGATCGCCCGCCGCCGCCGCAGCCGCCGACGCCGATCGTCACGCCGCCTGCGCCGCCCGCGCCGCCGGCAACGCCGGACCGTTCGCGTGCTCCGCAGCCGCGTGGTCGTGAAGCAACCTGGGTGACGACCGACGATTATCCGTCTTCGGCACAGCGCGAGGAAGCGGAAGGCATAACCGCGACCCGGCTCACCGTCGGTGCCGACGGTCGGGTGACCAATTGCGAAGTCACAGGATCGAGCGGCAATGCGGCGCTGGATCGTGCGGCCTGCACCAACTTGCAACGACGCGCCCGGTTCGAACCGGCGCTGGACCGTGACGGCAATCCGACCACGGGCACTTATACCAAGCGGGTGCGTTGGCAGTTGCCGGAACGCTAATGATTTGAACCACATGGTCGCGCCCGCTGGTCGGGCCGACCCCACCGAAGATGATTTTAAGAGGGACGTAACACCATGGATATTCTGATTTTTGCAGCTGCTGGCGAACCTGCCAACTATGGCTTCATGGCCGCAATGGAACAGGGCGGCCCCGTCGCCTGGGCGACGATGGCGATCATGATCATCATGTTCACCGGCTCGCTCTACATCCTGTTCACAAAGCTGTTCGAGCAGAACAAGATCATGAAGCAAGGCCGCGACATGCAGGCAACTTTCTGGCGCGCGCCGACGCTGCAGGAAGGTGCCAACAAGCTGGAAAAGAACAGCGCCTATCGTCAGGTCGTCGACGACGCGCTGCGTGCGCAGGCCGACCATGGCAAATTGTCCGACCCGGTCGAAGCGCATGACTGGATGCACGGCACCATGGAACGTTCGCAGAACCAGATTAACTCGGTTCTGGGCAGCGGTCTGTCGTTCCTCGCCACCGTCGGTTCGA
>CAZAWL010000172.1:0-5143 GCA_964488705.1 uncultured Sphingopyxis sp. | reverse complement strand
GTCGCAAATGTCGATCATTTCCGGCACTCCGCCCAGCGCTTCCGATGCAATTTTGCCGACTTCGAGGGTCACCAGCGCGGCCAGCCCGGCCTTTGATGCGCGCAATTCCTCCCCCAGCAATCGCACCAGTTCGCCACGGCGCGGCGCCGGGACGCTGCGCCAGCTGCGAAACGCATCCTGCGCACGGGCGATGACGCCCGGCATTGCGGTGATGTCGGTTTCGTGAACATGCGCGATGCAGCTGCCGTCGATGGGCGTGTGCACCGCCAAACTGCCACCGCTGATCTGGCCGGTCGTCAGGCCGGCTGCCAGCATCACGTCGGCCATGCGGGGGTCGATAGCCATGGTCATGCCGCCCCTGTTGCCAATCCCCGCTGGCTGTCCATACCCATGGACAGCAACATCGGGCTGGCGTCTTGCGCCGCCTTGAAATCCGCTTTGCTCGCCATGCCCCGCCAATTGGCGATGATCAGCGACTGCGCCACCGCGCCGCCCAGCGTCGTGCCGGGTCCCGTTACGATGAACAGGTCGGGTGCAAATTCGCGTGCCGCCACCGCCATGGCCCGCGTAAAATCATAGGTTTGCGTGACCTGATGGCCGAGCGTGTAGGAGCGCAGCGCCGCAAGGTCGCTGCTGCCGGGCCACCAGATGGCGCCGCGCCCATCAATCATCGGTATCGCCGGTTGTTGCAACGCGACAGTTGTCAGCTGCGCCTGTCCGCGCTGGGCGACCGGTGCCTGTAAATGCGTATGGAACGCAGCGTGGTTGGCCAGGCGCATCGGAAAGCGGCCGTCAATTTTGGGCACCGCGCCGTCAAAGGCGTCGAGCCCGGCCTTGTTCCCCGCGATCACCAGCATGCCGCCAAGGTCGATCGACAAAGCGAGGTCGTGCCCGTCGCGGCTGTCGATGTCGGCAATAGTCGCAAGCAATGCGCTGCGCCGCGCCGCGTCAACGCGCCAATCGTCCGCCATCCAGGGATAGACCGTCTGACCGCCGATCAGCGCCTCCTGCATCAGCGTGCCCATCGTGTTGGCGACTTTGAAGCCGTTGGTCGGGGTGACGGCACCGCCACAGGCCAGTGCAGAATACCAACCCATCGAATTGCCGGTGACCGCGACAACTTCTATCCCGGACCGGTCGATGCTCAAAAAATCACCCAGCGTCGCCGCGTAGATGAGCGCGGAGGCGTTGTCGCCGCGGCCATGCTTGGCAAAGCTGAAGCTCTCGGCGCCATCAAGGGCACTGACCGGCTCCTGACCCGCCGCGTGGCGCAGGGCGTCAAATTCGCCGAGCAACGCGCCATCGGGGAAATGGCGCGACAGATAGCCGAGTTCAGCGGCATTATACGTGCCCCGCCCCGGGCAGATGACGACCGCCGTCCGCCTCATGACGTTGCCCCCGTCAATGCGACTGCCGCAGCAACAATGTCATCGCGCGACGGCATCGTCACGGCATAGGCGCGGCCCGTGGGGATGAAGCTGTCTTGTGCCGTCAGCCGCGCGAGACGTGTCGCGCCCGTCTCGGCGAAATGGGCCATCAATCCCTCTGCCACCCCGCCCGAGTGACGGGTTTCATCGACGATCAGGATGGATTTACAGCCGTCCGTCGCAGCACTCAACGCATCCTTGGGCAGCGGCGACAGCCAACGTGTGTCGACGATGCGCGCCTTGATGCCTGCCGCTTCGATTTGCGGCAGTGCCTGATGCGCCAGGTAGGTGCCGTTGCCAAAGGTCACGATGGCGAGGTCGGTGCCGTCGCCGTCAACCCCCCCCTCGCCCAGTGCGATGCGTCGGTCGCGCTGTGGATAGGTCCGCATCCACCCCCCGTCTTTGTCGCCATGGAGATCGCGCATGGGATAGAGCGCAATAGGCTCCAGAAACACGACGAGCCGCTGTTCCTCGCGCGCCAGCCGCACACATTCGCGCAGCATCATCGCCGCATCGGCGCCGTTCGACGGGACGGCAAGGATCAGGCCGGGGATGTCGCGCAGCACCGCGACCGAATTATCGTTGTGGAAATGCCCTCCAAAGCCCTTTTGATAGCCGAGGCCGGCAATCCTCAACACCATCGGGTTGGTATATTGGCCGCACGAGAAAAAGGGCAGGGTGGCAGCTTCGCCGCGCAACTGGTCCTCGGCATTGTGAAGATAGGCGAGGAACTGGATTTCGGGCATCGGCGTAAAACCGTTCTGCGCCATGCCGATGGCCAGTCCCAGGATGGATTGTTCGTCGAGCAATGTGTCGATAACGCGCGCCGGACCAAACCGGTTGTGCAGTTTCTGGGTGACGCCATAGACGCCGCCCTTGCGGCCGACATCTTCGCCCATCAGCACAACGTCACGATGGTCGAGCATCAGGTCGGTCAGCGCCCAGTTGATGAGGCGCGACATGGGTTGCGGGTCCGCCATGGCAGCGATTTCGTTCCCGAACATGGCGGTGCGGGCATTGTCGCCGACGCTGGGCGGCTGGCACGGGCGCGGCGGCGGAATGATGCTGGCCATCACCTCGCCGGCATTGGCGAGGCTGGGCCGCACGGCCGCTTCGCGGGCGACGCGCACCACGCGCGCATTCGTCTCGTCATAAATTGCGCGGGCGGCATCAATGTCGGTCACGCCCGCTTCGGACAATTGGCGCACCATATGCAGCAGCGGATCCTGCGCCTCCTCCGCCTCGACCACCGACTTGGCCAGATAGGTGGTCGGCACATCGGCCCCGGCATGGCCGTACAGCCGCACGGTACGCACATGCAAAAAGGCGGGCTTCCGCCGTCGCCGCACAAAATCGGCAGCCTCCAACGCCGTCTGATAGGTGTCGTAGATGTCGAGCCCGTCGCACGCGAAATAGGCGAGGCCCGGCCGGTTGGCGTAATTGGCGGCTATCCACCCGCTGGGCGTGCGGGTCGAAATGCCGATGCCGTTATCCTCGCAGCACAGCAGCAACGGCATGGGCAGCGACTGATAGGCGGTCCACTGCGCCGCATTGATGGCCCCCAGTGCCGTCGAATGATTGGCCGAGGCGTCGCCAAAGCTGCAATAGGCGATGGCATCGTGCGGCAACTGGGCATGCTCGGGTTTCAGCCGTTGCGCCGCGCCGATGGCATAGGCCGCGCCCATCGCTTTGGGCAAATGGCTTGCAATGGTGGAGGTTTGGGGCGGAATGTTGAGCGCCTTTGACCCCAGCACCTTGTGCCGTCCGCCCGAAATCGGGTCCTCGGACGAACAGGCAAAGGACAGCAGCATGTCCCAGGTCATGCTCTGCCCCGGCACTTGCTCGCCGCGCTGAATCTGGAATGCGGCATCGCGGTAATGCAGGAACGCGATGTCGGTCGGGCGCAGCGCGGCGGCGATCGCGGCGAGCCCCTCATGTCCCGATGATCCGATGGTGTAAAAGCCTTGGCCGGCGGCCTGCATCACCCGGCTCTGCCGATCGAGCGCGCGGCTCAGACAGGCGGAACGATAGATGGACAGCGCAAGTTCCGGCGTCAGCGGGCCTTCTGGCGCGCGCCCGTGCGGCAGGTCCTGGTCGGCGGTGCGCCGCACGAAATTGTCATGAACGATTGTCGCCCGGTCCATATGTCCGGCTCAGCCTCTGCAGTGGGTCATGGTCATGCCGATTGCCGTTACTGGCCAACGCTGGGGATGGCAAACATGCTGTGCCTGTCCTCGTGCATCGACAGCTACGCCGTTGCGCACTATTGTTGCGTGGGAAATGGAGGCTGATCATGCGCGTCGGAACAGTCAGGGAAATCAAGAATCACGAATATCGGGTGGGTTTGACCCCCGAAAGCGTGCGCGAACTGTGCCTGCACGGGCACGAGGTGTGGGTGGAAACGGGGGCCGGTCTGGGCATCGGCGTTGCCGACTCGGCTTATGCCGACGCGGGTGCCAGCATCCGCCAGAGCGCGACGGAAATTTTTGCCGAGTGCGAAATGATCGTCAAGGTCAAGGAACCGCAGCCGGTCGAACGCGCGATGCTGCGGCGTGGCCAGATTCTCTACACCTACCTCCACCTCGCGCCCGACCCGGAGCAGACCGCAGATCTGGTAAAATCCGGCGTGACGGCCATCGCCTATGAAACGGTGACCGGGCCTGGCGGATCGCTGCCGCTGCTCAAGCCGATGAGCCAGGTTGCGGGCCGCATGAGCATTCAGGCCGGCGCGACGGCGCTGGAAAAGGCGCATGGCGGGCGCGGTGTGCTGTTGGGCGGGGTGCCCGGCGTCATGCCCGGCAAAGTTGTCGTCATCGGCGGCGGTGTCGTCGGCTGGAATGCGGCGCAAATGGCGGTCGGACTGGGTGCCGACGTCACGATCCTCGACCGCGATCCGGAGCAATTGGAACGGCTCGGCATGTATTTCGAAAGCCGCGCCAAGACGCGATTTTCCAACCATGCCAATATTGCCGACAGCATTTCGGACGCCGACCTGGTTGTCGGTGCGGTGCTGGTGCCGGGTGCCGCCGCGCCGAAACTCGTCAGCCGCGACATGTTGGGGTTGATGAAAACGGGCGCGGTTCTGGTCGACGTTGCGATCGACCAAGGGGGATGTTTTGAAACCAGCCATGCCACCACCCATGCAGAACCGACCTATGTGGTGGACGGCATCGTCCATTATTGCGTGGCCAACATGCCTGGGGCGGTGGCGCGGACGAGCACCTATGCGCTCAACAATGTCACGCTGCCCCACGCCCTGAAAATCGCGGAACTGGGCTGGCGCGGCGCGCTGCGTGCCAATCCGCACCTGGCGCAGGGGCTGAACGTGC
This sequence comes from uncultured Sphingopyxis sp., assembly GCA_964488705.1. Taxonomy (GTDB): domain Bacteria; phylum Pseudomonadota; class Alphaproteobacteria; order Sphingomonadales; family Sphingomonadaceae; genus Sphingopyxis. Next base: position 387 of record CAZAWL010000172.1, on the reverse strand, counting down.
ATGACGGGCAGATCACCTTTGAGGCTGTGGCCCATGATCTGGGCTATTCCTATGTACCGGTGGAAACGCTGCTCGCGGATTGACCGGTAGCGACGCGCTCCTGCGCTGTTACCGCGCCAATAGCGGCTTCAAATAGCCGCCGGTGTAGCTGCGAGGGTTATCGGCTACGTCCTCCGGCGTGCCTTCGGCGACGATGTGGCCGCCCTTGACACCGCCATCCGGGCCAAGGTCGACGATCCAGTCGGCGGTCTTGATGACGTCGAGATTATGTTCGATAACGATGACGCTGTTGCCCTGATCGACCAGCGCGTGCAGCACCTCGAGCAATTTGCGGACATCGTCAAAATGCAGGCCCGTCGTCGGCTCGTCGAGAATGTACAGCGTGTT
>CAZAWL010000171.1:0-5155 GCA_964488705.1 uncultured Sphingopyxis sp. | reverse complement strand
GGGTTCGGCGGCGATCGAGAATGACATCGTGCCGACGCCGCGCATCACGATGGCGCTGTTCGCGCTGGTCGTGCCCTTGCGAAAGGTGACAGAGGGGACGAGGTCGCCGATCGATTCGAGGCTGTTGGTGCCGGTTTCGGCCAAGCGATCGCCCGACACGGCACTGACAGCAATCGGCACGTCCTGCAGATTTTGCTCGATGCGGTTGGCGGTCACGACGATGTCGTCGACGCCTTCATCCTCGGCGGCGTCCTGCGCAAAGGCGGGGGTAGTGGCGAGCAGCGCCACGGTCGTCAGCGACGCGCCGATCAAACGGCGGCGGGCTGCGAAACGCAATGATTTCATGGGTGTCCTCCCGTTCGGCACCGGCGCTACTCATGCGCAGGGCACAGTTGTGCCGTCCTTGCTGGACCGGCTTCAAATCATGGCTGTTGCGCTTTGGCCCTGCATATGTCAAGCGGTGTCATATGGCCTGTGTGGCGGGATTTTCCGACTGCGACATTCGCGCAACACTGCGCCGACCATCTTGTGAGGGCTGGAGAGGGACCGTTGCCCGTGACGCCGCGATTTGAACCGTGTGAGGACGGTTTCGACCTGATGCTGGGCGACCGGTTGCTGTTGCGCCACCGCGTCGAGACACCGGCATTACGTGTCGCGCGCGGCAACCCGACGGTCACCATGGTGCGCGGCAATTTCCGGATGGAGGATGCGCCGGCCGATGTTCGGCTGTTGCGCCACGCCACGCCTGATGGCGCTGGCGGCTATCATCTGTCCGACCGGCCTGACGGACCGCCGCTGCTGACACTGAGCGTGTCGGATGACGGTGGCGCGACCTGTTTTGCCCGCGCGGTGCCGCCCTATGACCGCATCATGGTCGATCTGGTGGGCGAACCGGGCGAGACATTGTGGGGCGGCGGGGAGCAGATGAGCTACCTCACGCTCAACGGGCGCCGTTTTCCCTTCTGGACCAGCGAACCCGGAGTCGGGCGCGAACCGGGCACGCCGCTGACTGACGCTATGAGCGCGGACGGCAGTTTCGCCGGTGGCGACTATTGGACGACCAACTATCCCGAGCCCACTTTGTTGTCATCGCGCGGCTACGCCATGGCCTTGCGCAGCGCCGCCTATAGCGAGGTTGACTGCACCGACCCGTCGCGGGTCGGCTGGACGGTGTGGACAGGGGACCTGTGCTTTGACCTGTTTGCAGGGGCCACGCCGGCGGCGTTGGTCGGCGCGATGGCACGATGCTATGGTCACGAACAACCGCCCCTGCCCGACTGGGCCATTGGTGGCGCGATCGTCGGGTTGAAGGACGGCGCTAACAGCTTTGCCCGGCTGGAACGGATTATCGACGCAGGTGCCGCCGTGTCCGGCCTGTGGTGCGAGGATTGGGTCGGCATCCGCCAGACCAGTTTTGGCCGCCGCCTGTTCTGGGACTGGCAATGGAATGCGGTGCGCTATCCCGATCTGCCGGCGAAAATTGCTGGGCTGAGGGCGCGGGGCATCCGATTCCTCGGCTATGTGAACCCCTATCTGGCGGTCGATGGTCCGCAATATGCGCAGGCCGCGCGGCTCGGCTATCTGGCACGACAGGCCGACAGTGACGCCGCCTATGCCGTCGACTTTGGCGAATTTGACGCAGGTGTGGTCGACTTTACCAATGACGCGGCATCGGCATGGTTCGCAGAGGAAATCATCGGTAAACAGATGATCGATTTCGGCCTCGACGGCTGGATGGCCGATTTTGGCGAATATCTGCCGGTCGACCTGCGGCTCCATGCGGGCGACCCGATGGAGGAACATAATCGTTGGCCGGTGCGCTGGGCCGAGGTCAATCATCGGGCGGTGGCGTCGCGTGGCCGGGTCGGCGACGTGGTCTGGTTCATGCGCGCCGGCGGCCATGGTGCCCCGCGCTATTGCCCGCTGCTCTGGGCGGGTGACCAGTCGGTCGATTTTTCCCGCCACGACGGGATCGGCACGGTTGTCACCGCTGCGCTGTCTGCGGGCCTTGTCGGCAATGCCTATTCGCATTCCGATGTCGGCGGCTACACCAGCCTGCACGGCAATGTCCGCACAGAGGAACTGTTTCACCGCTGGTACGAGCTGGGGGCGTTCACGCCGGTCATGCGCACGCATGAAGGCAACCGGCCCGACGACAATCTGCAGATCGATTCAACGCCGGAACTGCTGCGCGGCTTTGCCCGCTGGAGCCGGGTGCATGCGGCGCTGGCACCATGGGTCCGGCATCTGTGCGCAGAGGCGTCGGCCGACGCGCTGCCGGCGCAGCGCGCGTTGTTCCTGCATTATCCCGACGACCCCGAAACCTTCGCCATCCAGGATCAGTATCTCTATGGTGCCGACCTCATGGTGGCGCCGGTGATAGAGGAAGGTGCCGTGGCGCGCCGCGTGTATTTGCCCGGCGATGCGACCACGCAATGGTGTCACCTCTGGTCGGGTGCCGACTATGCGCCCGGGTGGCACGATGTTGCTGCGCCCGTTGGCGACCCGCCGGTTTTCTACCGCACCGGCAGCGGTCACGCGGCGCTGTTTGCCAGTTTGCGGGCGACGAGGGATTCGCTGTGAGTGAGCGCTATAATATCCGCGATGTCGCGGCGCGCGCCGGGGTGGCGGTCAAGACCGTCAGCCGGGTGCTCAACGACCACCCCTATGTCAGCAGCGACACCCGCGCCCGGGTCGAGGCCGCGATGCGCGATCTTGATTTCAAGCCCAGCATGGCGGCCCGCATCCTCGCCGGGACCAAATCCAACCAGCTCGCTCTGATTTACGACAATCACAGTCCCTATTATATGCATCAGATCCAGTCGGGTTGCTGGGACCGTTGCCAGGCCGACAATGTCCGGTTGCTGGCACAGCCGGTCGATGTCGCCGACCCTGATGTCGGCGACGCGGTGCGCGGGCTGATAACCGAAACCCATGTCGACGGCGTCATCCTGTCGTCGCCGGTGACCGATTGCGAGCCGGTACTGCGCGCGCTTGAGGCCATGAATATCCGCTTTGTCCGCATATCGCCGGGCACCAATCATGCGCTGACCAGTTCGGTTTATATGGACGATGTGCAGGCGGCGGACGACATCACCACCCACCTCGTCAACATGGGCCATCGCCGCATCGGTGTGGTACGCGGCCACCCCAACCACATGGCGTCGAGCGAACGCGTGACCGGTTATCGGCGCGCGCTCGAACGGGCTGGCATCGTGCCCGACCCGGCACTGACCGTGGATGGGGCATTCGATTTCGACAGCGGGGCCGAGGCCGCGCGCATCCTGCTCGACCTCGACCGGCCACCCACCGCCATTTTTGCCGGCAATGACGACATGGCGGCGGGGGTGCTCGCGGTCGCGCATGACCGGGGTATCGACGTGCCCGGCCAATTGTCGGTGGCCGGGTTTGACGACACGGTGCTGGCGCGGTCGGTATGGCCGCCGCTGACGACCATTCGCCAACCGGTGCACGACCTCGCCTTTGCCGCAACCGACCTGTTGCTGGGCGGCGGGCCGATCACCCACCGGCGGCTGCCGCACCAATTGATAGAAAGGGCGTCGGTTGCGCCGCCCGCAAATGCCGACACTTCAGCCAAGGACCCGTTATGACCGCTTTACCCGCCATCGCTCCCACCCGCACTTTGGGGGCCAATGGGCCCGCTGTCTCTTCGCTCGCCTGGGGGATGTGGCGCTTTGCCGGGCGGTCGCTGTCAGAGGCGGCGGCGTTGGTTGGCGGCGTGCTCGATGCGGGCATCACCCTGTTCGACACGGCCGACATCTATGGCTTTGACGGCAGCGGCGGTTTTGGCGATGCAGAGGCGCTATTTGGTCAGGTCATGGCACAGGACCGCAGCATCCGCAGCCGCATCGTGCTCGCGACAAAGGGCGGCATCATGCCGCCGCTGCCCTATGACCAGAGCCGGTCCTATCTGACCGCCGCGCTCGATGCGTCGCTGGCGCGGCTCGGGGTCGATCATGTTGAACTCTACCAGATTCACCGCCCCGATATCCTCACCCACCCGCACGAGGTGGCGCAGACGCTGACCGCCGCTCATGGCGCGGGCAAGATTGGCGCTGTCGGCGTATCCAACATGACAATCGCGCAGATCGGCGCGCTCCAGCATTTTTTGGGCGACCTGCCGATCGTTGCCACCCAGCCGGAAATCAGCCCGCTGCGCATCACCTGTTTTGAAAATGGAGAGCTGGATCAGGCGATGCAGATGGGCATGACCCCGCTCGCCTGGTCACCGCTGGGCGGCGGACGGCTGACCGACCCGCAGAACGAACGCGACCGTGCGGTGGCGGCAGAGCTCGACCGGATTGCCAACAACTTTGGCGTTTCGCGCACCGTCGCGGCCTATAGCTGGCTGATGGCGCACCCGGCCGGGATCATCCCGATCATCGGTTCGCAGCGCGCCGACCGTGTCGTCGAGGCGCTGGGCGCCTATAACATCACCTGGACCCGCACCGACTGGTATGCGGTGCTGGTCGCAGCCCGAGGGGAGAATTTGCCATGACCGCCGCTGCCAACGCCGCCGCTTCGTCCTGCGAAGTCAGCTGGTTTTCCGCATTGTGCGACGATGATTATGAGTTTCTGGGCGTGCCCGACCCGGCGCTGGCGTCGAGTTGGGAGCATTGCCGCAACATCGTGCTGACCGCCGACAAATGCGGTTATGACAATATCCTGTTGCCCTCTGGGTATCAGCTCGGCGTCGACACGACGGTGTTCGCCGCTGCCATTGCCCCGCTGGTCAAGCAAATCCGCCTGCTGATGGCTGTGCGCATTGGCGAGGATTGGCCGCCGCAGCTGGCGCGGCGCATCGCCACGCTCGACAGGATTTTGGGCGGGCGGTTGACGGTGAACATCATTTCGTCGGACCTGCCGGGCGAAGTGATGGACGGCATCCCGCGCTATGCTCGAACGGTCGAGGCGATGACAATCCTCAAGACGCTGCTCAATGGGGAGCATCTGTCGCATCAGGGCGAGCATTATAAGATAGAGATTGATCCGCCGCGCATGACCACGGTGTCGGGCAAATGCCCGCCGCTCTATTTTGGCGGTCTGTCGCCGGTCGCGCGTGACGCAGCGGCGGAGGCGGCGGACGTGTACCTGATGTGGCCCGACACGATGGACAAGGTGCGCGAAGTGGTGG
>CAZAWL010000170.1:0-5164 GCA_964488705.1 uncultured Sphingopyxis sp. | reverse complement strand
GCGTCTGCGCATCGACCCGTTTGACGATGACGGCGCAGGCGAGTGACGGCCCCGGGCTGCCGTCGGGCAGCGGCTTGCCCGGCAGGGCGCCGGGCACGACGACGGAATAAGCCGGCACCCGGCCGACAAAAAGCTCGCCCGTTGCTCGGTCAATGATCTTGGTGGTGGAGGACAGGAACACACCCATGGCGAGAACGGCACCCCGTTCGACCCGCACCCCTTCGACGACCTCTGATCGCGCGCCGATGAAGCAATCATCCTCGATGATGACGGGGTCGGCCTGCAGCGGTTCCAGTACCCCGCCTATGCCGACGCCGCCGGACAGGTGAACATTTGCACCAATCTGTGCGCAGCTCCCCACCGTCGCCCAGGTGTCGACCATGCTGTTCGCGCCGACATAGGCGCCGATGTTGACGAAGCTGGGCATCAACACGACACCCGGTGCGATATAGGACCCGTGCCGTGCGATAGCACCGGGCACCGCGCGAAACCCTGCTTCACGGAACCGGTTCTCGCCCCAGCCGGCAAATTTCGATGGCACCTTGTCGTACCAGTTGCTGCCGCCGGGCCCCGGCATGATGCTATTGTCGTTCAGCCGGAACGACAGCAGCACCGCCTTTTTCAGCCATTGGTTGACACGCCACCCGCCCGCGCCGTCGGGCTCCGCCACGCGCAATTCACCGGCATCCAGTTTCGCTAGCGCCGTTTCGACGGCGGTTCGCACGCCCGCGCCGGTGGTCGGCGTGATGCTGGCGCGATTTTCCCACGCGGCTTCGATGCTGGCAATCATGTCGGCGATGTTGTCATTGGTCATGCGCAAATACTTTCCGGGGTGGCAGGGTCGGACGACGGGCGGCAATGCAGCGACATCAGCCAATCGCGCAGGTCGTTGATATGATAGTCGACATGCGCCGGGTCATGACCGCGATCGCCGGACTCCGAACCATTGTCGAGCCACACGGTGGTGATGCCCATTTGGTGCGCGGGCGCGAGATTGCGGGTCATGTCGTCGACAAACAGGGCGCGGCGCGGGTCAAATCCCGGAATGCGGTCAAACAGGGTCGCATAGGCCTGTGGCTGCGGCTTGGGCGCGTAGCTGGTGGCACGAATGTCGATGATGCCGTCAAACAGCCCGGACAGGCCACGCCGGTCGATAATGCGTCGGGCGTAATCGGCGTCGGCGTTGGTAAAGATATGCCGCTTGCCCGGCAGCGCGGCGATTGCCGCCGCCAAAGCCGGGTCAGGCGCCAACATCGACATGTCGAGGTCGTGCACAAAGGCCAGATAGTCGTCGGCATCGACGCCATGGTCATGCATCAAGCCGGCGAGCGTGGTGCCATGGTCGTGAAAATAGCGTTTCTGTAGCGCGCGTGCCGCCACGGGGTCGAGGCCGGTGGCCCGCTGCACATAGGCGCCGATGCGGACATCCATTTGCGCAAAAAAGCCGGTTCCTGCCGGGTACAGACAATTGTCGAGATCGAACAGCCAGGTGTCAATCGCGGCAGGGTCCGGTACGGGCATCGGTGATGGCATGCGCCGTTCCCTGCCCGCTCTGCGCGGCAAACTCAAGCTGCGCTTTAATGCTTGCGTAACGGTTGCGCTACATTACCATCACCCTCGCGGGGCGCAATCGGGTGAGCCTTTTCGGGCGACATCCGGACGGTGAGGACATGATGGCCAACTCTCTGCACATCGCATCCGCGCGCCGCAGTTCGGCAAGATTCCACGTTGGCCACCGCGTCACGCTCGCCCTGTTATGCGGCGCTGCCTTCACCTTGTCGGCCTGCGGGGGTGCGGGCGGTGGCGGGGCCCAACCCATTCCGCCGATTTCGGGCCCGGCGCCAACACCTACGCCAACGCCGACACCAACCCCTACCCCCACACCTACGCCCACGCCCACGCCCACACCTACGCCTACGCCGCCCCCGATCGATTTCAATACGGCGGAGTTCAGACGGTCGAGCGGCGCACCCTTTCACGGTGCGGTGACGGCGTGGACATCAGGCGCGACGGGACAGGGCGTCACCGTCGGCGTCATCGACAGTGGCTTTTTTGAGACAAGTGCCGAATTCAGCGGCCGCATCCACCCGCTGTCGACCGACGTCACAGGCAACGGGCGAGCCCTCACCAATCCTGACGACAATCACGGCACCAATGTCGCCGTGGTGGCGCTGGGCGGACGCAATGACAGCGGCACACTCGGCATCGCGTTCAATGCGACGTTGCTTGGCCTGAGGGCCGACCGCCCTGGCAGTTGCGTTGACATGAGCAACACCGACGAGTCCGGGTGCCGGTTTACCGACACCGCCATCGCCGCTGGTGTCGATCGCGCAATTTTGGCCGGCGCGCGCGTCATCAACATCTCGCTCGGCGGTTCGACGCCGACGACCGTGTTGCGTCAGGCGGTGCAACGTGCGGCGGCGGCGGGCATCGTCATCGTGGTTTCGGCGGGCAATGACGGCGACGGTTCCGACCCTGACATTGACCCCAACCAACCCAACCCCTTTGCACAGGGGTTGCAGACCTCGGCAAGCGGCCTGGTCATCATCGCCGGGTCGGTTACCGATCAAAGCGCGATTTCGGGCTTTTCCAACCGCGCGGGAACGTTCGCCGACTCCTATCTCTCGGCGCTCGGCAGCCGTGTATGCTGCGATTATGTCAATGGCGTGCTTGCGGTCGACATGCGGCCCGAGGGCAATTTCGTAACCCTGATCAGCGGAACGTCCTTTGCAGCGCCGCAAATCGCGGGCGCGGCGGCACTGTTGGCTCAGGCGTTTCCCAACCTGACGGGGCAACAGATCGTCAACCTGTTGCTCAGCACCGCGACCGACGTAGGCGCTGCCGGCACGGATGCGACCTTTGGCCGCGGTATCCTCAACATCAGCCGGGCCTTCGCGCCACAGGGTAACACGAGCATCGCCGGGACAGGGGTGGCGTTGCCGCTCGACCGGGCGGCGGGCGTAACCTCCGGCCCGATGGGCGACGCGGCGCGGCGCGGCGGCGGGGCGGCGATCATCCTCGATGGCTATGACAGGGCCTATCAGGCGCAATTGGCGCAGCTGTTGGCGCCGGCAGCGCCGCGGCCGCAACTGGCACAGGCTTTGTCGCTCGATCAGCGGTCGAGCGTGTTTTCGGCGGCTGGGTCGCAAATTGCGGTATCGATACGGCCCGGCGTCGGCACAGCCAACGTCCTGCCGCTCACGCTCAATGGACAGGATGCCGCCCAATCGCGCGCGCTGGCGGCCAGCATCATCACCCGGCTGTCGCCGTCGCGCAGCATCGGCTTTGCGGTCGAACGCGGCAGCGAAGGGCTGATCGCGTCGATGACCGGCCGGCCGGGCCACGCATTTCTCGTGGCAGACGATGCGGATTCGGCACGGCTGATCGGTGCCTATGCCGGTTTCGGCTCGGCCTTTCGCCAGGCGGTCGCTCCTGCTGCTGCGCTAACGCTGTCGGCCGAAACGGGGGATATCGGGGCAGTGGCCAGCCGCGCCCGGCTGTTTGACCCGCGCGGTTTCGACCGGGCGTTGCCGTACAGCCATTTGCGCGTGACGCTTGACGGTCGGCAACCGGTGGCGGGCGCGCAACTCGGCTATGCGCTGTCCTTTGGCCGTCTGGACGAGGCTGCGACAGTGTTGGGTGCCCGTTTTGCCCCCGGACTGGGGGGCGGCAGTGTCTCCTACCTCGCCGATGCGCGGGCCACGATTGACCTCGGCGGCGGCTGGGCGATGGCCGGTCAGTGGCGCGAGGGCTGGACCCATGCCCGCAACGCCGGCCTGGTGCGTGACGGCGGCGCGGTTCGCACGCGCGCGCTGGCCTTTGACATCAGCAAGTCGGGCCTGTTTTCGTCGTCCGACCACCTCGCTCTGCGCTATGCTCAGCCATTACGGGTGCGCTCCGGTGCGTTGGCGTTCGCTCTCCCGGTTGACTATGACTATGCGACCCGGTCTGCGACCAATGCTTTGGTGGCGGTGCCGCTGGCCCCGCTGGGCGGCGAAGAAATTGTCGAGGCGGCATGGTTGGCGCCGCTGTGGGGTGGGCAAGTCCGCATAAATGCCTATGTGCGGCAGGACCCCGGCCACTTTGCCGATGCGCCGGACGATGTCGGCGGGGCGGTGCGCCTGTTCTGGGGGTTTTGACAGACCGGCAGAGCCGCTGCACATTAGAGTGATTTCGAGTGAGGTGGAAACACCGAACGGCTCGGAAATCGCGCAAAAACAAGGATGCTCGGCCGCGCTTTTGATTCAATCGAAATCGAATACGGTCGAGCGTCCCTAGCATATGCATTGGGGGACAGGTGCATGACGAGTCTGACTGCTCGGACGTTTCAGTGGTTTCTGCGCACCACCGGCCAGATCACCAAACAATTTTCCGGCGGTCCTGGCATGCTCAAGGTCATAGAAGGCTCGCGGGCGCTGCCGACGCCGGAGCCGAGCGACAAGGTCCGCCGACGACTGACCGTGTCCTCCGAACAGTTTCAGGGGCGCACGGTTTGGCACATCGCGCCGCGTGACAACCCGCCGCGCGGGCGGCTGCTCTATCTGCATGGCGGCGGTTATGTGTTCACGGCAGCACCCCCGCACTGGAACAGCCTTGCCGACTTTGCCGAACGATTCGGCATCGCGGTGACCGCGCCGCTCTATCCGCTGGCGCCCGAATCCGACGCGCTCGGCACGACCGGCTGGGCGCTGGACTATTATCGCCACTATCTCACGGGGAATGACGCGCCCTTTATAGTTGGCGGGGATTCGGCGGGTGGCGGCCTCGCCAGTGCGACGGCCATGGCGGCGCGCGACGCAGGCTTGCGGTTGCCCGGCGGATTGCTGCTGATCTGTCCCTGGCTCGACGTCACGGCCAGCCACGCCGGCCAGCCGGCCATTGAACCGCGCGACTGCGTCCTGACGCTGCGTGGCATTCGCGACGCGGGCACGCTCTATCGTGGTGCCGTGGCGGCGGACGACTGGCGGGTCAGCCCGATCCACGGTGACTGGTCGGGCCTGCCGCCGGTGCTGATGTTCGGCGGCGGTGACGATATCCTCGTGACCGATGCCAGGGCGCTCAAGGCGAAGTTGCCGTCGGCGGAGTATGAGGAGCGGGCGGGGCTGATGCACGACTGGCCAATTTTCTTTTTTCCGGAATCGCGGGCTGCCCGGGCAAAAATGGG
>CAZAWL010000169.1:0-5169 GCA_964488705.1 uncultured Sphingopyxis sp. | reverse complement strand
CCTCCGCTGCCCCAGGGGGACTTCCAATAACCGCAAGGCAGCCTTGTTGTTTCGTTATCCGTTTGGGGGTCCTTTGAGTTGCACAATCATCATAGCGCGCTGGGTCTAGTTCGCGACCTGAAGCCAGCCGACCCCGTCACCCTGGTGCGCCCACACGCCGCCAGCCGGGCCGCTCGTTTCTTCGCAGACCATTTTCCGGGAAAAACGCTTTATGCGGTGAAGGCGAATCCGTCGCCCGACCTGCTGCGCGTTTTGTGGGGTGCAGGCATCACCCATTATGATGTCGCGTCGATCGCGGAAGTGCGGCTGGTTGCCCGCACCCTGCCCGAGGCGGTGCTTTGTTTCATGCACCCCGTGAAAGCCGAAGAAGCGATCAGCGAAGCCTATTGGAAGCATGGGGTGCGCACCTTTTCGCTCGACACGCAGGACGAACTGGAAAAGATTGTCCGAGCGACCGAAGGCGCGCAGGACCTGAACCTGCTTGTCCGCATCCGCGTGTCGTCGGATCACAGCAAATTGTCGCTCGCGGCAAAGTTCGGTGCGGAACCGTCCGAGGTCGCCGACCTGCTCGTCGCGGCGCGTCAGGCGTCCGATGCGCTCGGCATCTGTTTCCATGTCGGCAGCCAGGCGATGACGCCGCACGCCTATGCCGCGGCGCTGGAGCGGGTGCGCGCCGCTATCGTCGCCGCATCGGTGACGGTCGACATTGTCGACGTGGGTGGCGGGTTCCCGTCCACCTACCCCGGCATGGAACCGCCGCCGCTGGCCGCCTATTTCGACGTCATCCACCGCACGTATGAAAGCCTGCCGATCAGCTATTCGGCGGAGCTGTGGTGCGAGCCCGGTCGCGCATTGGCCGCTGAATATAGCTCGCTCATCGTGCGCGTCGAAAAACGGCGCGGCGATGAACTCTATATCAATGACGGCGCCTACGGCGCGCTGTTTGACGCAGCGCATGTCGGCTGGCGCTTTCCGGTGCGGTTGTTGCGCGACAGTGACGCGGGCGAAACAGCGTTCAGCTTTTACGGCCCGACCTGTGACGACCTCGACCATATGACGGGGCCGTTCGTGCTGCCTGACGATGTCGATGCCGGCGACTTTATCGAAATCGGCATGCTGGGCGCTTATGGCTGCGCCATGCGCACCAGGTTCAACGGCTTTGGCGCGGATGACGTCGCGATCGTCTATGACGAACCGATGGACAGCCTCTATACCAGCTCGGCACAGCCGGAAAAACGCAGCGCCACTGTGACAAAGCTCTACTGACCCGGGCTGGCGCAGGCCAGCTTTGGGATTGCCTTTGCCGCGCAGTGCGTTAGCGTCCCCCGCAACCGGTGATGTTTGCCATCACCGTTTCGGGGAGGGGTAATCATGCTGCATGACACGACGATTTTGGCGCCTGCCGCCGTTCTGATCCTGTGGTCGCTGATCATGTTGTTCTGGGTGGCGGCAACCCGCTTTCCCGCCATTGCCAAGTCCGGCATCGACATGAAAAACGCCCCGCCCGGCGGCCGCGGACAAAATCTTGAGGGCGTGTTACCGGACAATGTGCAGTGGAAATCCCATAATTATGCGCACCTCATGGAACAGCCGACGATTTTCTATGCCACCGTCGTCATCCTCGCGCTGATGGGTCAGAGCGGTGGCCTCAACACCCAACTGGCGTGGGGCTATGTCGGCCTGCGCATCGTCCACTCGATCTATCAGGCGACGATCAACAAGGTGATGGTCCGGTTCAGCATCTTCGTCTTGTCCACCCTGTGCCTGCTGGCACTTTCCATCCACGCCGTCATGGCAACATTGGGACATTGACGATGATGCATCAGGCAATCCTTCAACCCGTTATTATCCTCGCGGCATGGACGATGGTCGTTTGGCTGTGGATGTACGCCACGCGACTGCCGGCTATGAGCCGGGCGGGTATCGACGGCACCAAGATGGTGGGGTCGACCGGACGCGGCCTACGCGAGGACCTGATCGCCAAGGGGGAACATCGGGCATCGTGGGTGGCCGACAATTACAATCATCTGCACGAAGCGCCGACGGTCTTTTATGCAACGGCGCTGACGCTCGCGATGATGGGCGGCGGCAACGGCATGAATGCAACCATCGCCTGGGCCTATGTCGCGCTTCGCATCGTGCATAGTCTGGTGCAGATATTGTCCAACCGCGTGATGATCCGCTTTGGCATATTCATCCTCTCGACGATTGCGCTGATCATGCTGGTTACGCATGCCGCGTTGATGGCGTTTGCCTGAACCCATGCGCGTCGCCATCGTTCAGGCGGCGCCGATAGCGCTGGCCATCGACGCGGGGATTGCGCAGGCCGCAGCTTTGGTCCGCGACGCTATTGCCGGCGGTGCACGTCTGATCGCCTTTGGCGAGACGTTCCTCGGCGGCTATCCGCTGTGGCTCGACGAGGCCGCTGGTGCCGCGCAGTGGGACCACCCGGGGGCCAAGGCGTTACACGCCATCTTGCTGCAACAGGCCATCTGCGGCGACGACCCGCGTCTTGCGCCGCTGCAGACGCTGTGTGACGAGCATGACGTGCTGATTTCAATCGGCGCCCACCTGCGAAAACGCAGCAGCCTGTATAATGATCAGATGTTCCTGCGGCCACGCCAGCCGCCGCTCCATCATCTCAAGCTTGTGCCGACACATGGTGAGCGCCTGATATGGGCGCGCGGGGACGGTTCGACGCTGGCGACCTGTGACAGCGCGGTTGGCCCGGTCGGCTCGCTGATTTGCTGGGAACATTGGATGCCGCTGGCCCGCGCCGCCATGCATAATGCGCGCGAAGTGGTGCATGTCGCAGCCTGGCCGACGGTGCGCGAAACCTATGCCATCGCCTCGCGCCACTATGCGTTTGAAGGACGCTGCTTTGTTCTGGCCGCCGGCACCATCCAGCACCGCGACGACCTGTTGTCCGGGCTGGACCATGTCGGTGCAGATGCCGATGCGCGCGCGCTCATCATGACCATGGCCGACGCGCAGCTGCAATTTGGCGGCAGCATGATTATCGACCCCGCGGGTAACATCATGTGTCAGGCGGGCAGCGAGCCCGACATATTGATCGCCGATTGCGACCCGGCCATGCGCGACCGCGAATTGGCCGCGCTCGACAGCGACGGGCATTATGCCCGGCCTGACATTTTTGAACTGCGGGTCGACCGGCGTCCGCAGGAGGGCGTCGTCGATATCCCGTGATGGCGTAGGGTTAGCGGCTGAACTGTGCCGCCAGCTCGAGATGCGTTGACCAGCGGAACTGGGCCACCGGCTGGACCCAATCCAGCCGATATCCGCCGCCTATCAGCACCGCTGCATCACGCGCAAAGCTGGTGGGGTTGCAGCTCACATAGGCGACGCGGGCGACCGGGGCATTGGCAAGCTCGGCGATCTGGTCCTGCGCGCCGGCCCTTGGCGGGTCGAGGATCACGGCATCGGACCGCGCCAGTTCGGCGGGCGTAAGCGGGCGGCGATAGAGGTCGCGATGCTCGCAGGCTACATGGCGCTGGCTACTGTTGGCCGCGCTCCGCAGGGCGCCGATGGCATCACGTCCAGCCTCCGCTGCATACACATTCACTTCGGCATTGAGCGATAATGCAAAGGTGCCGATACCGCAAAACAGGTCGGCGACCACGGTCGCGTTACCGACGATGCGGCGCACCGCAGCGACCAGCGCAGCCTCCCCATCTCTCGTCGCCTGCAGAAACGCTGCATGGGGAAAGGGCACGGCGACGCCGCCGAGCGTGACGCGCGCGGGGCTTGGTGCCCAACGATCCTCCGGCCCGTCGCCGGCATCGATCGCGAACCGCGCAATGTTCTGCTCGGTGCAGAACGCCATGATGGCATCATGCGCATCCAGACCCAGCGCCTCGACACCGCTCAGCAAGACGTCGGTGCCACCATCAATCAGCGTCAGGTGGACGTGCGCGTCGCCGCGCGGCCCCATGAGCCGGAGCAAAAGTTGCCGCAATGGGGTGAGCAGCGCGGCCAGAGCGGGGTCGAGGACGGTGCATTGCACGATATCGACCAGCTGGTGGCTGCCCGCTGCCTGATAGCCGAGGCGCACCTTTGGTCCACGCCGCTGCGCGCGCAGAGCGGCACGGCGGCGCGTATGGGGCGGTGACATCAGCGGCGGACAGATCTCACGCGCCTCCAGCCCGTGGGCAGCCAGTGCGTGATGCACCCGGTCGACATAAAAGCTGCGTAACGCAACATCGGCGACATGTTGCAACTGACAGCCGCCACATTGACCGTAATGGGGGCATGGCGCGTTCTGACGATTGGGTCCGGCATGAAGTGTGCCGTCACCATCGATCCAGTCACCGGGCACGCTGCCCGCGCGGTAGCGGCCGCTCGCGCTCACGCCGTCGCCACGCGCGCCAATGCGGATGATCTCGTCGCGGACAGGCACGGTCATGGCCACAATGCCCCTGACAACAGATCATCCGCGCACAGCCCCGGTCCGGCGCGCCGCGCCGCGCGCTGATGCAGGATCACCGCCGCCTGCGCCGCGTCGAACGGGGCCAGACCGCGCGCCAGCATGGCGCCGCACAGTCCCGCCAGCACATCCCCTGTCCCGGCAGTGGATAACCAGGCATCGCCGGGCGAATGGATGGCGACGCGTCCGTCAGGCGCGGCGATGACGGTATCGGCGCCCTTATGGACGATGACGGCCTGCCAATGGGCCGCAGCACGGCGGGTGCGATCTATCTTGGAACCCGGTTCGGGCCACAACCGGTCAAACTCCCCGGCATGCGGGGTCAGCACAGCCGGTTGCACCATGGGCGTAGCGCCCAGCAGGTTGAGCCCATCGGCGTCGATCACCACCGGCACATCGACCGCTCGTACCGCAGCCATTTTTTCGACGGCCGCCGCGTCGCTGCCCAAGCCGCAGCCAATCACCACCGCACCAAGCCGCGAATCTTCGAGTTGCGCGCCGTCGGGCCAGGATGCACGCACGATGGCATAGGGCGGTTGCGGCGGAAGCCGACCGCCAACCAGCCGCACATAGCCTGCACCGCCGCGCACTGCCCCGCGCGCGCCGACCGCCAGGGGATCTTCGGCCACTCGATGGGCGGGCATGGCGCGCTCGTCTGCGCGTTGCGGCGCCCCGACCGCTACCGCACGGTCTCCGCCTTCGCGCCGATCTGCGCACCGTCCCTG
>CAZAWL010000168.1:0-5251 GCA_964488705.1 uncultured Sphingopyxis sp. | reverse complement strand
GGCATGATGCCCGGCACGATTTCCGCCGTGATTCCCGCCGCCGCGACCGCGTCACGAAAGCGGAAAAACACATCCGGTTCGTGAAAAAACTGGGTGATCGCGCGGGTCGCCCCGGCATCCAGTTTCCGTTTGAGATTGTCGATGTCGCTTTGGGCGCAATCCGCCTCCGGATGCGTTTCAGGATAGGCAGCGACGGAGATTTCAAAGGGGGCAATCGCCCGCAGCCCGGCCACCAGCTCGCTCGCGCTGGCATAACCATCCGCACGCGGCGCAAATTTGGTGCCCGCAGTGGGCGGGTCGCCACGCAGCGCGACAATGTGGCGGACACCGGCGTCCCAATAGGCGCGGGCAACCTCCTCTATCTCCGCGCGGCTCGCCTCGACACAGGTCAGATGCGCCGCAGCAGGGATAGCGGTTTCGCGCACAATCCGTTCGACCGTCGCGTGGGTCCGTTCACGCGTGGTGCCACCCGCGCCATAGGTCACCGATACAAAACGCGGTGCGAGTGGTGCCAACAGGGCAATGGATTGCCACAGCGTTTCGTGCATCTTTTCCGTTTTCGGCGGGAAAAATTCAAAACTGACGCCGATGTCGCCCGCCAGTCCGGCAAAAAGCGGCGATGCCATGGCCCGCCGATCTTCGGGCGTCGCGTGGGAAGAGGGCGTCATTGCGGAGCCTTTGTTGCGGCAGCTGTGCCGGGTTTCATATGGTCGCTGCGGCGTCGGCCGAGCCAGATTTTCACGGTCAGCGCGCCGCCGGTCAAAGCGTCGACCGTTTCCGTCACCAACCCCGACGTCGCAAACCAGCCGCGCAGCTGGCCATCGGAAAAGCCGAGCCGGACATGCGCGGCCTCCCGCCGCAGATCCTCCCGGTCATGCGGCGCAAAATCGACGATCAACAGGTGACCACTCGGCCGCAACAGGCGCGCAGCCTCGGCGATGACGGCGCCCGGCGCGCTGGCATAATGCAGCACCTGGTGCATCACCACCGTGTCGAAACTATCGTCGGCAAAGGGCAGCGACAGGAAATCAGCCTGGACCAGTTCGACCGCCTGGCCAGCGGCAGCGAGGTTGGCTCGGGCGATGCGCAGCATTTCAGGGCTGCGATCCACCGCCGTCACGCGACTGGTCGACGCCCCCAGAATCGTCGCCATGCGGCCGGTGCCGGTGCCAATGTCGAGCAGATGCCCCAACCGGCGGTTGCGCATGATCGCGAGGATCGCGCGCTCCACCTCGTCTTCGGCGACATAGAGCGAGCGGATGCCGTCCCATTCGGCGGCATGGGCTGCGAAGTAACGCTGTGCGGCAGCGTCACGTTCCGCCTGCACGGCCGCCAGTCGTTGCCGGTCACGCGCATGCAGCGCCGCGTCGCCATTATCGCCGGCCACGCCGTCGAGCAGCGCACACAGCGCCGTCACCCGGTCACCACGGGCCAGCCGCACAAACACCCAGCCGCCCTCGCGTCGCCGTTCGACCAGACCAGCATCCTCGAGGATGCGGATGTGCCGCGATACACGCGGCTGGCTCTGTTCCAGCAGCTGTGCAATTTCGCCGACGGCCAGCTCGTGCGTGCGCAGCAACAGGAAAATGCGCCACCGCGACAGGTCGGCCATCGCCCGGAACAGGTCGATATGCCGCAACCCCTGCCCGGCACCTGGCGGCCTTTCCACCGACTGTGAATCGCCGCGCCGCACGGCGCGCAGTGGCCCAGCATCCGCCGAATCGGAACGTGGGAAAGGTTGCGCGCTGGGCAATTCACCGGCCATGACGCATCATATAAAGATATCTTTATATCAGGTCAATTGGCCCACCGTGGCGAAAATCCAACCAAATTGCTAGAAAAGCCATGTCTACACGCGTTCATCGCGCACTGCGCGCTCAAAAATTGAAAAAAAAGATGACAAAGCCGTTGCGTCACTCCCCGCGACTCTCTAAATCGCCGGTCGTTGGCCGAGGATTGCCGCAGCGGTTGCGTGCATCCCGAACAGCCAAAGATTCTCTAAGAGGGGTGTTCCCACATGAAGAAGATTGCTCTGTCGCTCGTTCTCGTTTCCGGTCTGGCCGTTGCTGCTTGCTCGAAGCCTGCTGAAGAAGCTGCTCCGGCTGCTGACGCCGCTGCTCCGGCTGAAGACGCAATGGCTCCGGCTGAAGGCACCGCCGACGCGATGGCTCCGGCTGCTGACGCCGCTGCTGCTCCGGCTGCCGACGCTGCTGCTGCTCCGGCCGCTGACGCGATGGCTCCGGCCGCTGAAGGCGAAATGAAGAAGTAAGCTTTACAGCTTTTTCTCGAAGGGGCCGTCACTCGCAAGGGTGGCGGCCCTTTCTCTTTGCGGCCACGGTCCCTTGCCGCTATGTCCGGGCCATGCGTACAGCCATTCTTTCCGCCATCCTCATCCTGTCCGCAGGATGCAGCCAGGCAGCGAGCGACCCTGGCGCAGGGGGCCTGACGGTCGGGGAGACCGAAACGCTGAGGGAGGCGGCCCGGCGACTCGATGCGCGCGCCGAAACCCCCGGTGCGGCTGATTCGGAGCAACTGGACCGGGAAATGGCCGACCGGATCGCCGCCGACCAGCGCGAAAAATCTAATCGATAACACAGGTTTACCTGCGCAAACGGGTGCCAGAGCGCGCAAAGCTTGCCTTCGGACGGACAGCCACTATCCTTTGCCGCGAGGGAAGGGATGAGGGGCGAAACGTCCATGCCTTTGCTCGTCACGTTCGGGTGACTGAAATGACTTTAAGAGGAGTGCCACAATGAAAAAGACCATGATGATCGCTGTCACCGCCGCCGCAATGGCGCTTGCCGCATGCTCGCAAGGCACGCAGGACGCCGCCGCCGAAGCTGCTGATTCGGCCGCAACCGATGCCGCTGCCGCTGCTGATACCGCCACTGATGCCGCCGCAACCGCAACCGACGCGGCTGGCGACGCCGCTGCTGCCGCTGGCGATGCCGCCACCGACGCTGCTGGCGATGCCATGGCCAAGGGCGGCGAAGCCATGCAGGCCGCTGGCGAAGAAATGAAGAAGTAAGCTTTACCGCTTTCTTTTCGTGTTGGTGGGGGAGCCGTCGCGCAGATGCGTGGCGGCTCTTTCATTTTGGTGCGACACCTAATAATGACCGCGGGTCCGCAACTGGCGCAACAGGTGGATTACCACCGGGAAACGGACGGCCGCATTCATGGTCTTGTCAGCCGCGCGCCTGGGCATCTGTCAGCAGGAGATGACCCATGGCCGACCCCGTTCATATCGTTTTCCCGATTTTCCCGAATCTGACCCAGCTCGATTTCACCGGCCCGCTGCAATTTTTGTCGCGCCTGCCCGGTGCGGTGGTGCACATCGCGGCAGCCACGGCCGCACCGGTCAGAACGGATTGTCCACTCTCGCTCGTTCCCACCGTCAGATTTGACGATTGCCCCCAGGCCGACATCATCTGCGTGCCGGGCGGACATGGCGTTGCCGACGCGTTGCACGATGGTGCGACAGTGCCCTTCATTGCGCGGCAAGCGCCCGGTGCGCGGTGGGTGACGAGCGTGTGCACCGGCGCGTTCCTGCTCGGCGCGGCGGGCGCACTCAACGGCAAGCGGGCGACCTGCCACTGGGCCTATACCCATTTGCTGCCGCTGGTCGGTGCAACGCATGAGGACGCGCGCGTAGTGGAGGATGGCCAAGTCATCACCGCAGGCGGTGTCACCAGCGGCATCGACTTTGCCCTGACGCTCATTGCGCGGGAGGCGGGGGAAGATGTGGCCCGCGCCATCCAGCTCGCGCTGGAGTACGACCCTGCTCCGCCCTTTGCCGGCGGTCACCCCGACAGCAGCGGCCCGGCTTTGACCGCAACGCTCAAGACGCGCGTCTATGACGACGCGGCGTGCCGGATGGAGCGGGCAATCAGCTCCAGAATTTGAGCGGGGGTGCGGGAACGGCGGGTTCAGCTGCACGCTGCGCCCGCAGGCCATAGGCCGCAACGATACCGGCCAGCGCCCCGAACAAATGCCCTTCGAAGGAAATGCGGGGCGTGGTTGGCAACACGCCCTGCGCCATGCCGCCATAGAGGATGATGACGACGATGCTGATCGCGATACTGCGCCAGCTGCGATCATACCAGGCACGCGCGATGGTGAGGCTCCACAGCCCGAAAATCCAGCCGCTCGCACCGATATGCAGCGCGTTGCGGCCAAACAGCCACAGCAGCACGCCCGACAGCACTATGATGATCAGGCTGGCGTTCAGAAAATAGCGCAGACCGCCGACCAGCACCAACGCCCCAAAGATGGTCATCGCCACCAGATTATTGCCCAGATGCCCCCAGTCGTCGTGCAGCCACGGCGCAGCGACGATGCCGGTCAGCCCGTCAACATGGCGCGGATGCACGCCATAGATGTCGAGCGCGCTGCCCGACAGACTGTTGATGATGTGGATGATGACCATCAACGCCACGATGGCAGCGAGCGTCAGTCCACGCTGACGGATATAGGAAGGGATTGATGTCGGCATGGCACCCATGTCCCCATTTCTCGTCTTGATCCCAATTGACTGCATTACTGATACAATACAGTCAAGAGAAAAGGCCGGGGGATTGCTCCCCCGGCCTTTCCATCATTCGCGTTTCTGCGCGAGCCGCAGGAAAGCTCGGATTTAGAAATCCATGCCGCCCATGCCGCCCATGCCGCCGCCACCGCCCATGGGCATGGCAGGCTTGTCTTCGGGCAGCTCGCTCACCGCCGCTTCGGTGGTGATGAGCAGGCCGGCGACCGAGGCCGCGTTCTGGAGAGCCGTGCGGACAACCTTGGTCGGGTCGATGACACCGGCCGACACCAGATTTTCATAGGTGTCGGTCGCCGCATTGAAGCCGAACGAGGTATCGGCCTGATCCAGCAGCTTGCCGGAAACGACCGCGCCGTCATGGCCGGCATTGGCCGCAATCTGGCGGACCAGCGAGGTCAGCGACTTGCGGACAATGTCGATGCCGCGCGTCTGGTCTTCGTTCGCACCGGTCAGACCGTCGAGCGCCTTGGTCGCATAGAGGAGCGCGGTACCGCCGCCGGGGACGATGCCTTCTTCGACCGCAGCGCGGGTCGCATGCAGCGCGTCATCAACGCGGTCCTTGCGTTCCTTCACTTCGACTTCGGACGCACCGCCAACCTCGATGACGGCGACGCCGCCGGCGAGCTTCGCCAGACGTTCCTGCAGCTTTTCCTTGTCGTAGTCGCTGGTGGTGGTTTCGATCTGCGCGCGGATCTGTTCGACCCGGCC
>CAZAWL010000167.1:0-5297 GCA_964488705.1 uncultured Sphingopyxis sp. | reverse complement strand
AGTCCCAGTGTGGCTGATCATCCTCTCAGACCAGCTACGGATCGTCGCCTTGGTGAGCCGTTACCTCACCAACTAGCTAATCCGACGCGGGCCCCTCCAACAGCGATAAATCTTTCTCCCTTAGGACGTATTCGGTATTAGCCGCAGTTTCCCGCGGTTATCCCCAACTGCTGGGTAGGTTCCCACGCGTTACTCACCCGTTCGCCACTCCCCTTGCGGGGCGTTCGACTTGCATGTGTTAGGCATGCCGCCAGCGTTCGTTCTGAGCCAGGATCAAACTCTCAAGTTTGATGTTCCTGACTGTCGGAGTGGAAATTCTCCGACGGTCAAGCTCATTTCAGGGAGCCTGACCTGCACAATTTGAAACGACCCTATTGCTAAGGCCGCTTCCACGTCATGGAAACGTGTTAAGACATGTAGGTCAGGCTTAAATTTAACCGAGCATCTGGCACCCTAAAGCTGCCAGGACCCGGAGCCACCGCCCACATGTCCCTTCATACAAAATCACAATGTCAAAGAGCCGCACAAAAAATCGTCGGACAAGGAACCCTTCCCGATATCGCTACCGGGAGACGGCTGTCCGACAATGTTGGCGACCAGACGACGATTTCCGCCGGAGCGGCGTCGCTTGGTGAAGAGCCCTCTAAGCGTGTGAATGAGTCGCGTCAACAGGGTTTTCGCAATTTTGTTACAAATTTTTGTCGGGCCCGCCAAAGCGCCATTTCGCAACTATACGCAAAGTATTTTGTGATAGAGCAACCGCGATGTCGCGCGCTGTTCCCCGCCCTGATCCCGGCCGTGCCGATGCCGCGATGGGCGATTCTATCCGCGAAACGGGCCCGGAATCGGTCGCTGTCAGCCAGAATTTGACCGGCCAGGTCCGACAGGCCGTTATCTGGCGGTCGGGCAGTCAGATCGTCGGACAGATCATTGCCTGGACGGTCACGCTGATCGTCCTCAACCTGCTGCAGCCGGCCGACTATGGCCTCTATGCCATGGCTGCGGTCATGATGACCTTTCTCGATTTCCTCAACGGCTACGGATTCGCCAGCGCGCTGATCCAGCAAAAAGAGGTGAGCCAGCGAATCATCCGGCAGGCGCTGGGCATCATGATGGTGCTCAATTGCGGCATTGCCGCCATCCAGTTTGCCGCAGCACCATTGGTCGCGGCCTACTTCAAAAACCCGCATGTGGCCGACCTGCTGCGCGTGCTCGCCTTTATCTATGTCGCAACGCCATTCATCATCGTCCCCGAAGTGCTGCTCAGTCGCGGGCTCAACTTTAAGGCGCAGGCCATCGTCAATCTGACCAGCGCCATCGTCGGCGCAGCAGTATCGCTGGTTTGCGCGATGAACGGCTATGGCGTCTGGACGCTGGTCTATGCGCCCATCACCATGTCGCTGGTGCGCGCCGTCGGGCTGACCATCGCGGCGCGCATGTTCATCCTGCCGCTGTTCGATTTCAGGGGCACCGGCCACATCGTGCGATTCGGCGGCGCCCTGATGGTGAGCCACCTGTGCTGGGTGATCCAGTCGCAGGCCGACGTGACGATTGCCGGCCGGCAGCTGGGCGAACATGATGTCGGCCTCTATGCCACCGCCTTGTTCCTGAGCCAGCTGATCGTTGCCAAATTTGTTCCGCCGCTCAATCAGGTTGCCTTTCCCGCCTATGCCAAGCTTCAGGACGACCCGGCGGGGGTGCGTGCGGCCTTTCTCGATTCGCTGCGCCTCATCATGCTGGTCACCGCGCCTATCTTTCTGGGAATCGCCGCCATCGCGCCGACGCTGGTCGCAGCATTGTTCAAGACCGAATGGCAGGACATGGCGCCCTTGGTCCGGCTGACCGCGCTCGCCATGCCGGCAATGACATTGCAGGTACTGTTCGCGCCGGTGAACAACGCCATGGGTCGCCCGCAATTGTCGATGCGGTCATCGATGATCGGGGCGCTGCTGTTCCTGGCCGGATTTATGACCGGGGTGCAGTGGGGCACGCTCGGGCTCGCCGTCGCGTGGCTGGTGTGCGCCCCGGCACTGTTGATCGCCACCATCATCATATCGCGCCCGTCGACGCGGGCGGGCATCCGCGACACGATGGCGGCAACCGCCCCCGCGCTGATGGCAGCGGCGGGCATGGCGCTGCTGATCATTGCGGTCGAAGCGCAGCTGGCACCGCATATTCCCCCGCTGCCGCACTTGGCACTGCAAATCATTGGCGGCGCATTGGCCTATCTGGCGTTCAGCCGGCTGTTACAGTGGCAGACGCTGATCCGGCTGCAGGCGCTGGTGCGCGGCCGCACCGGCCTGACGCATGACGGCAGCGGCAACGAACCTGGTACCGCATTATGAGCCGTCAGCTGCCGGCGATATAATCGCGCATCGCCGCAGCCTCTGCCTCTATCGATTCGATCCGGTATTTGACGAGGTCGCCAATCGATACAAAGCCGATCAGCCGGTCCGCCTCTATCACCGGCAGGTGACGAAAGCGGCGCTTGGTCATCAGCGACAATGCCGACAGGACATTGGCGCCCGGTTCGATGCCGACCACCGGGCTGGTCATCACTGTCCCGATCGTTTGCGTCAGCGCCGTGGCGCCGAGCCGCGCGAGATGGTGGACAAGGTCCCTTTCGGAGAAAATGCCGATGACCTTTTCACCCTCCACGACCGGAACGGCCCCAATCCGCAATTCTGTCAGCCGGCCGATCACGGCGTCGACGCGTTCATCGGCGGTCGCGGTGTGCACCGGGCCGGGCCGATTGGCCAAGATTGCGCTGATAGTCACGGCGTTTCCCCTCCACACGCGGCCAAGGATCATTTCCCGCAATATGCCCTGAACGCCCAAAAAGGTTACCACGGCTGACCGTTGACGCAAAGTGTCGCTGGACCAGAAAAAACGCGTGGGGCCGCGGCTGGATGTTGCTGCGCGCGCCGCGGTGCGCCATGGGGACGCCATGGTTCGCAAATCGCAGCTCGACGACCCCCATGTCGCAACCCATGCGTGGGCACGTTACCGCCGGTTGATGGCGTGGATGGCGCTGTCCGCATTGGTGGCGGTCATCACCGCGCTGCTGTTCTTGTACAGCCGCCACCCCGACGCCAGCATCCACCTGTTTATCGCAGCCGCGGCCGGAGTGTTCCTGTCGGTCATGCTGGGGGCGGCTTTGATGGGCCTGGTGTTTCTGTCAGCAGGGACGGGTCATGACGAGGCGATAGAGGACTTTCTGGAAGAGGAGCGCAACCGGCCATGACCGACCCCGGCATCCCCCGTGTGGTGCGCGACGACCGTGAACCGGTGCTGCGCGTTTCCCCCCGCCCCGGCGACATCAACAGCAACGGCCATATCTTTGGCGGCTGGGTGTTGTCGCAGATGGACATTGCCGGCGGCATCATTGCCGGACGCGTGGCACGCGGTGCCTGCGCAACGGTTGCCATCGAATCGATGGCGTTCATTGCGCCGATCCTGCTGCAGGACCTGATCTCCATCTATGCCACCATCGAGCGGCGCGGGCGCACGTCGATCGCCATCCGGCTCGACGTGGTGGCCAGCCGTGATCGGGGGCAAAGCGAGGTAGCGGTGACCAGCGGCGTTTTTACCTTTGTCGCGCTGGACGAAAATCACCGGCCGCGACCGCTGCCCACCTGACGGTTCAGCCGATCACGGCATCCGGGTCGGCTCGGTCCACGAACACGTCGGCAATGCTGTCGAACAGCGACTGCATGGCGATGGGTTTGAACAGCACGGCATCGGCGCCGGCATCCATGCATTGCTGCTCGAGGCCGGGCGATGCATCGGCTGTCACCACGATGATGGGAATGGTGCGCAGCGCGTCCTCGCGCCCGCGCACCGCCGCCATGACCTCAAACCCGTCCATTTCGGGCATGCGCAGGTCGAGCAGCACGACATCAAAGGGTTCTGATTCGAGCCGAGCGATGCCCGACCGGCCGCCATCGGCCTCTGCCAGCGGCAATCCGGCGACGACCAGCATATCGCGAACGACGCGCCGGTTCATTGGATCGTCTTCGATGAACAAAATGCGCATCAAATTTCGCCCGCCACCAAGCCGGGCACAGGTGCCGTTCTGCATGTGTCGCCGACACGCGCATCACGATCACATAGGGTTGCCGCCGTTTTTTCTGTGTGCGGCCCGACTGTTCCAACGCCCCACTGTGCCAAAATAGCGACAACAGCATTACGCGAAAATTGTGCCTGCGTCACTAGCGCATCAAACCGGCCCGTATCCTGCACCGATTGCGACCCTGCATCGGCGATGCCGACCTGCAAGACCCGACCCCGCAAGACCGCATTGCCGGCCCCTGGAGCATTCAGCAGTGCCAGCGCCCGGGCGTCGACGATCCAGTCGAGCGCGCCGCGTTCGGCGAGTCCATCCACATCCTTTGCCGTGCGTGCCAGCACCGGTTCGCCGCCGGCCTGACGCACAATCGAGCTGAGGATCGATGCCCGCATCGGGTCGTCAGCAACAATGGCGATGGCCGCTGTTACGACAGATGGAGCGGCCGGCGCGCGCTGACCGCTCATGCGACCAATCACGGCTGGCGGGTCGACCGGTTGCCAGGGCAGGTGCAGCGCAAAGCAGCTGCCGACGCCCTCGGTGCTGTCCAGCGTCATCCGGCCACCCATGGCCTCCGCCAGCTGACGGCATATGGCGAGGCCGAGGCCGGTTCCGCCGAAATTGCGGGTTCGCGTGCCGTCGACCTGACGGAACATTTCAAACACCGCCTCATGCCATTCCGGCGCTATGCCTATGCCGGTGTCGGTGACGCTAAGGCTAATCCCCGCGTCGGCGTCACCGCCGGAGCGCGCCAGCCGTACCGTGATGCCACCAGCGGACGTAAATTTCATCGCATTGCCGACGAGGTTGAAGATGATCTGGGTCAGCCGGTCGGGATCGACATCCTGCCACCCGATCGAGTCATCAATGTCTAGCGTTAGCGTCAGCCCGCGGTCATGGGCCTGTGTTTCATAGAGGCGCGTGGTCCGGCGGATGAGGTCGACGAGGTCGGTCGGGCGCGGCGCGATGACAAAGCCCCCATGTTCCAGCTTTGCGACATCCAATATATCGTCGACCAATGCCCGCATCGCCGTGCCGGCATCATGCACCAACTCGACCTGCGAGCGCATGCTGCCCGACAATGCGCCATCGGCGAGCATGATCTGTGTCATGCCCAATATGCCGTTCAGCGGTGTGCGAATTTCGTGACTGGTCGAGGCGAGGAATTCGGTCTTTGCGGCGAGCGCGCCTTCGAGCTGTTGATTGACGACGGCGAGTTGGGCGGCATCGC
>CAZAWL010000166.1:0-5313 GCA_964488705.1 uncultured Sphingopyxis sp. | reverse complement strand
CGCCAATTCTTCGGTGATCTGGTGCAGCCATTCGTCGAGCCGCGACTGTGGCCGCGCGTTCAGTGCCGGAAAACTGCCCACGATGCCGGCCTTGCACTGGGCGATGACCAGCTCCGGCCCCGAAATGATGAACAGCGGCGAACCGATGACCGGCAGCCGCAACCGGTCGAATATGGCGGGCAGGGGTTTGCGGTCGATCATGGCAATGTCCTTGGATGGCGCGTCGCGGCGGGAGCAAAGAGAGACTGACCTTAACGTAAACGGAAGGTGTTTCAAGCGCAATGGATGCCGCAATAATGCGCGGTAAGGCGCGGCAGGTTTACCCGATAGTTACCATGGCGTGCTAGCCCCTGCATGTCGGAAGTCCGGACCGTCCGGACCGAGGCGATGGATCAGTCATGGCGTTTTTCAAGGCTTTGGGTTTGGCATCGGGCAATGCGGGCACTGGTGATGCGCGCAGTCGCCTCGCCCTGCTCGACGATTTCGAACAGGCCGGCCTTGGCTGGTTCTGGGCCAGCGACGCCGAGGGCAACCTCGTTTATTTGTCGGACCACGCAGCCCGCAATGTCGGCGACGGCGACCAGTTGCTGGGGCGCCACCTGACCGATGTGTTTGAGGTCGACCCCGACAACCCCGAAGCCAAATCCGACCGGCCGCTGAAATTCATGCTGTCGGCGCAAAACCGCATCACCGACCTGATCGTGCGGGTCAAACAGGCGGACGCAGCCGGTGCGAACCAGCGGTGGTGGCGGATCAGCGGCCAGCCAAAGCTCGACGGTAATGGCGATTTTCTGGGCTATCGCGGTAGCACCAAGGATGTCACCGTCGAATATGAACGGACGTTGCTCGACAGCCGCCTGGCCGAACATGACTCGCTGACCGGCCTCTATAACCGCCACTTCATGACGCGTCGGCTCGACGCGATGCTCGCGGCGTTCAAGGATGCACGCCGCCCGGTCGCGTTGATGATGCTCGACCTTGACCGTTTCAAACAGGTCAATGACAGCATGGGTCACCCGGCCGGCGACCAGTTGTTGCAGATGGTCAGCGGGCGGTTGTCGTCGATCGTCGGCGCGCAGGGCGAACTGGGGCGGCTTGGCGGCGACGAATTTCAGATTATCCTGCCTGACATCGACGACCGCGGCAAATTGGGCGAATTGGCGAGCAAGATCGTCCAATATTGCTCCCAACCCTATCTGATCGACGGCAAGCACGCGATGATCGGCACGTCGGTGGGCATCGCCATCGCACCCTATGACGGCGTCGAACGCGATGAATTGACGCGCAATGCCGACCTCGCGCTCTATGCGGCCAAAAATGGCGGACGCGGGCAGTTCCGCTTTTATACCGATGACCTCAAGGACGAGGAGGCGGATCGCCGCCAGCTGGTCGACGAATTGCGCGCCGCGCTCGACGGCGATGCGCTGGACCTCCATTATCAGCCGGTTGTCCGCACCGATGACGGGCATGTCGTCGGTTGTGAGGCGCTGTTGCGCTGGGACCATCCCGAACGCGGGCCGATCAGCCCGGCGACCTTTGTGCCGATTGCCGAAGAATTCAGCCTGATCGGCCGGTTGGGTGAATGGGCGCTGCGCCGCGCCTGCAATCAGGCGGCCCAGTGGCCGACCGGTTTGCGCGTCGCCGTAAATGTTTCGGCGGCGCAATTTGCCGACCCCGGCTTTCTCGACCTTGTGGCCGATGCATTGCAGACCAGCGGTTTGACCGCCGACCGGCTCGAGCTGGAATTGACCGAAAGCGTCTTTCTCGCCGACACCGAAACAACCGAGGACATGTTCGTCGCATTGAAAAAGCTGGGTGTGCGGTTGGCGCTGGATGATTTCGGCACCGGTTTTTCCTCGCTCAGCTATCTGCGCACGGCACCGTTCGACAAGTTAAAGGTCGATCGCAGTTTCGTCAGTGCCTGTACGCAGAATGACCGCAACAGCCTCAAGATCATCGCCGCGATCATCGGGCTGGCCGACGCGCTGGGCATGGAAACGACGGTCGAAGGCGTCGAAGCATTTGATCAGCTCGAGCTGGTTTGCGCGCGTGGTGCCCGCTATGTGCAGGGCTGGATCTATGCCAAAGCGATGTCGCATGAGGACCTGGTCGCCCTGATCCAATCGGGCGATCTGGCGATCCAGCCGAGCGGTCCCGACAAATATCGCCCCGAACGGCGTTCGGTTTTCCGGCGCATCGGTGTCATCCATGACGACCATCGTTACGAGGCGATATTGCGCGACCTGTCGATCACCGGGGCGCGGATAGAGGGTTTGATCGGTGTCGGTGCGGGCGAACAGATGGTGCTCGACCTCGGCAAAGGCCAGCTCGTCCTCGGCACCGTGTCGCGGGCGACCGAGCGCGATTTCGGGCTGGAATTTGAAACACCGCTGATCAGCGACGGGGCGGGCGGGCTGTGCACCCGGCACCGTGTGTCGCCCTATGCGCTGGCCGCGGCCGGAATGCCGCTGACCGCCCTGTCGGGCAATGGCTATGGCCGGATCTTGCGGCCTGTGGAGGTCCAGACAAAGCCCAAATTCATCGAAGTCGCCGTTGCGGGCGGGCGCGCCGCCTGATCAGGCTGCGTTCGCGGCGCTCAATATCGCCCGCACGCTGGCCGTCGCCACGTCGGGGTCGATCCCGGCACCCCAGATCGTCCGACCGTCAGCGGTGCGGCATTCGACATAGGCGGCCGCGCGTGAATTACTGCCCGTTCCCATGGCATGTTCGCTGTAATCGATGATGTCCATGACCGGACCGCCGGCTGCAGCCAGCGCCGCGATGACCGATGACATCAGCCCGTTACCGCGACCCGACAGGTGCAGCCTTTCGCCCGCCACCGCGACAGTTCCCGTAAAGATCCTGTCGTTGCCGGCATGGCTTTCGGCCCACTCGACCAGCGCAAAACGCGGCGATGGCGGCGACAGAAACACGGCGTCGAATACCGCCATGATGTCGGCGCTGACCAGTTCGCGTCCGCTGTCATCGGCCAGCCGCTGCACGTGCGGCGCGAGCGCGGCCTGCATCCGTTTGGGCAGGCGCAGGCCATGGTCCTGTTCCAGCACCCAGGCGGCGCCGCCCTTTCCGCTCTGGCTGTTGACGCGGATCACCGCCTCGTAACTGCGGCCCAGATCGGCCGGGTCGATGGGCAGGTAGGGCACTTGCCACAATGCGTCATTGCGGCTGGCCTGTGCGGCAAAGCCTGTCTTTATCGCGTCCTGATGGCTGCCGGAAAAGGCGGTGTAGACCAGTTCGCCGCCATAGGGGTGGCGTGGATGCACCGGCAATTGGTTGCAATGTTCGACGGTGCGGATCACCGCGTCGATGTCCGAAAAGTCGAGCCTAGGGTCGACCCCTTGCGTATACATGTTGAGCGCAATGGTAACGAGACAGGTATTGCCCGTCCGCTCCCCATTGCCGAACAGACAGCCTTCGACCCGGTCGGCGCCGGCGAGCAGGCCCAGCTCTGCCGCCGCGACGCCCGTCCCCCGGTCATTATGGGTGTGCAGAGAGATGATGACGCTGTCGCGCTTGGGAATGTTGCGGCAAAAATATTCGATCTGGTCGGCATAGATGTTGGGCGTGGCCGCCTCTACCGTCGCAGGCAGGTTGAGGATGATCGGCCGTTCGGGCGTCGGGCACAATATGTCCATGACCGCGCCGCACACCTCGAGGCTGAAATCCAGCTCGGCGGTCGAAAATGTCTCGGGCGAATATTCGAACCGCCAGTCGGTGCCGGGGCGGGCGGCGGCGTTGTCGCGCAACAGCTTTGCGCCCTCGACAGCAATGTCCTTTATCGCAGGTTTGTCGAGCCCGAACACAATCTGTCGCCATGCCGGGCTGACCGCATTGTAGAGGTGGACGATGGCGCTGCGCGCACCGGCCAAGCTGTCGAAACTGGTGCTGATCAGGTCCGCACGGCTTTGCGTGAGCACCTGTATCGTGACGTCATCGGGAATGGCGCCCGACCGGACCAGCCCGGCGATGAAATCAAAATCGGTGGCCCCCGATGATGGAAAGCCGACCTCTATTTCCTTCAGCCCGATGCCAACCAGCAGGTCGAAAAAGCGGCGCTTTTTTTCCGCGCTCATCGGGTCGATCAACGCCTGATTGCCGTCGCGCAGATCGGTCGACAGCCATATCGGTGCCTGCGTGATGGTGCGTGATGGCCATTGCCGGTCGGCAATGGGGATCGGCGCAAAGGGGCGATATTTGCCCGACGGGTCGCGTAACATGATGTTGGTCTCGTCTGCTCTGGTGTGGCGTGGGGTTTGTCTAGCTGCCCTTGGCCGTGTCGCTGCGCAGCATGCGCAGGCGGTGCATCACGCCCAAGGGCGCGGAAGTCGCAGAAGCAGGAGGCCGGTTGACACCATGGCCCCGCTGATAAGGATGTTTGCCAGCCTGTCCAGCATATATTATGCGTAGGCCAACGGGTTGCACGATATTTTCAACCAATTTGATGGGGGAAAGCATGCGACATGATGCGTTATGGCTCGCCGTTGCGGCCAGCCTGGCAATAGCGGGGTGCGGTTCGCAGGGCGGCGATGGGGCGTCGGCGCCCAAGGCGACGGTGCTCAGCGAACAATCGTCAAATGGCGAAACGGCCAGCCCGACAACACCAGCCGCCGATGCCAGCGGCAAGCCGTCGGGGGAAGGGGCACCAGCGCCCGCTCTGGCCGCCAATGATACGGCCGGTGACGGCAAACCGGCCGGCGATGCATCCGCCACGCCGGGGAAATGCAGCGATTCCAATGATCGCCACGTCGTCGTGCGCAACGACAGCAGCAATACGGTGCGCGAACTGTACGGCAGCAACGTTAACCGGACGACGTGGGAGGAGGATGTGCTGGGCAGCAATGTCCTGCCCGCCGGACGGCGCATCAACGTCAATTGGGACGATGGCAGTTGCGAATGCAATTTCGATTTCCGCGCCGTTTTCATGGACGGCACGGAACAGGTGCAGCGCGGCTTTAATGTCTGCCGAGAGGCGCAGTGGCGGATCGGCGGATAGCGCCCGTCGGCCCGCGATCCCTCGTTCCGTAACCAAATCGCGCATTGCTGCGAACCCCGGCATGAATGGCTAGCCGCGTCAATCATTGCCGCGGCCCATGCACGGGAGTAGCGAAATTGCGTATCTTCACATTTGGTGCGTCGGCGCTGGCCGGCATCGTGCTGGCGGTGGCAACAGCCGCGTCGGTGCCGTCGATTGCCTCGCCCGTCTATGTCGGCGTCGAAGGCGAATCTATCGCGGTCAGCGGGTATGACGCCGTCAGCTATTTTACAGGTGACGGTGCGCCCGTGCGCGGCAGCAGC
>CAZAWL010000165.1:0-5328 GCA_964488705.1 uncultured Sphingopyxis sp. | reverse complement strand
GGGTCACGGGCTATCAGCGTTATGACGAATATGTGCGCCAACGCCTCGGCTCGGCGTTCGACTATATCGGCCAGTTGGGGGAACGCTACACCCGCGCCCAGACGGGCATCATCGAATTGCGCCAGCTACAGCGCACGTTCCAGGCGCTGGATGGCGGACGCGCGATAGTCGGCGCGCAACTGACAGCGGACATCGCACTGTTCGGCATCTTGCTGCCTTATTATGCCGCCTCAATCGCCGACCATCTTATCGGCGAAAGTCATCACAGCCTGTCCAAGGATCTGGTTTGGATGCTTGCAGTGTGGTTTGGTTGCCGGGCCATTTATCGCCACCGCCACGAACTCACCAGCCGCGGCAAACCGACACGCGGTTGGTGGCTATGGCGCAAAATCTATAGCTGGCGATGGACGATAGGCACATCCGCTGTCGCTGCCTGGGCATTAGGGAATACGGCGATCAAAAATTATGATCACTTCGCCAAGGATCTGACCCACACGCAGCTGTGGATTATTATCATTACGTTCGGCCTGCTTGGCGCAATCGCAATTTTTTGGGAGTGGCGCAAATCTCATGCCAGCGACGGCGCTGCGCAGGACAAACGAAGCGATCAATCCGGTTCGCGGCGGGAAAACTGAATCTGGTCCAGCGGCCGCATCAGGCGGTTGAACGCGTAAAACAGAACCGGAAATGCAACAACGAGTGCGGCAATAGCCAGCGGGTCTCCGAGCAATCCTGACATGCATTTAGCTCCTGTCGACGTCTCACCGGCGGTCAAGTTGGCATCTCCTATAGAAAAATGGCTTTCCGGCAAGGAAAATGTCACGGTTGACGCTGGCATGAACCTGCACGACATTGCCGGGCGGGAGAGAGCTTTATGCCGCAAATATTATCCGCCGCGCTGTCGGAAACGATTGTCAGCCCCGATGCCTATCAGGCTGGCGAACCGATCGACGCGGCCTTTGCCGAAATCCGCCGCGACGCGCCCTTTGCCCGCACGACGGCGGGCGAATATGACAGTTTCTGGGTCGTTTCGCGCCACGCCGACGTGCTGGAGATCGAAAAACGCGCCGACATCTTTCAGAACAGTCCGCGCGCGACGGTGGTGTCCCCCGTCGAATCCGAAGGGGTCGTGCGCTTTCTGACAGGCGGCGAAGCGAACCTGATCCGCAGCCTGGTTTCGGTCGACGGGGCCGAACATAAGGCGCTGCGCGGCATCGTGTTTCCCGCCATGACCCCGCAGGCCGTGCGGCGCATGGAGGACGGGGTGCGCCAGACCGCGCGCCAATATGCGCAGCAGATGATCGACATGGGCCCCGAATGCGATTTCGCGGAGGATATCGCATTTTGGTACCCGCTACGCGTCATCATGGGCGTGCTGGGGGTGCCGCAGGAGGATGAGCCCTATCTGATGCGGCTGACGCAGGAGCTGTTTTCGGCCGGCGACCCGGAACTCAACCGCAACAAGCAAAAGGTGACAGCTGCAGAGGCGTTGCAACAATTGGTGCAGACGAATGCCGACCTCGAAGCCTATTTCGCCGAGGTGACAAAGCGGTTCCGCGCGGCGCCCGACGATGGCAAGGTCAACAGCCTGATCGCCAACGCGACCATAGATGGCGAGCATCTGACCCACCGGCAGATCATGGGTTATTACATCATCGCGGCGACCGCCGGACATGACACCACGTCCAACACCACGGCGGGCGCGTTATGGGAAATGGCCGCCCGGCCGGATGTGTTTGCCGCGCTAAAGGCCGACCCGGCATTGATCCCCGCCTTTGTCGAAGAAAGCATCCGCTGGGTCACGCCGGTCAAACATTTCATGCGCACCGCGGTCGCCGACACAGAATTTGCAGGCGAAAAAATCGGCGCCGGCGACTGGTTGATGCTGCCCTACCAATCGGCCAACCGCGACGAAGCTGCGTTTGACGACCCGTTCGATTTCCGGCTCGACCGCAAGGCCAACCGCCATGTCGCCTTTGGCTATGGCCCGCATGTTTGCCTTGGCCAGCATCTTGCCCGCATGGAAATGCGCCTGTTATGGGAGGAGTTGCTGCCCCGCCTGTCGCGCATCGAATTGGCGGGGGAGCCGCAGCGCACCCGGTCCAACTTCGTGTGTGGCGCCAAACATGTTCCGATCCGCTTTGCGGTGCATTGATGAAAGGATGACCGCCGATGAGCGACGAACCCTATAAAATCTGGCAGTGCCTGAACTGCGGCTATGTCTATGACGAAGAGGCGGGCGACCCTGACGAAGGGCTGGCCCCGGGGACGCGCTGGGCCGACATACCCGACGACTGGATTTGCCCGCAATGCGGGTCGGGCAAGGTCGATTTCGAGATGGCGGAAATCTGACGCCGCGCGGGGCCGCGCCGCGCCGGCGCGCTTGACAATAGCGTCCGACCGCCTAACTGTATTGTATTAATCATACAGTTCGGGAGTCGGACAATGGGGCGGACAATCTTTGCAACGGCGGCGTCGCGCATGGCGCTGGGCCTGTTTCTGTCGGGCACGGCGCTGACGCTGTCCGCCCCTGCACTGGCGCAGGAGGCGGCGGCCGCACCGGCGACTGAAGAGGCGCAGCCGGCGTCGGTGCCCCGGTACAGCGCCGCACAATTTTTCGAAACGACCGGCTATGCCATTGGCGGCGGCGGCCATGCCTTTTCGCCCGACGGGTCACGGCTGCTGATATCCAGCAACAGCACCGGCACATTCAACGTCTATGCCCAGCCGGTGGCGGGTGGCGCACCTGTCGCGCTGACCAATTCGACGAGCGATGGCCGCTATGCCGTGTCCTATTTCCCCCATGATGACCGGATTCTGTTTTCGGGTGATGCGGGCGGCAATGAACTGACCCATATCTATGTCCGCAACCCCGACGGCACCGTCACCGACCTCACCCCCGCGGCCAATGCCAAATCGGAATTTGCGGGGTGGAGCGCGGACGGGCAAACTTTCTGGATTGCCAGCAACGAACGCGACCCGGCGGCGTTCGACATCTATGCCTATGACGCGGCCACCTATGAACGGCGCATGCTGTTCCGCAACCCCGGCGGCCTGTTCCCGGCCGGGGCATCGCCCGACGGGCGTTGGATAGCGCTGCAACGCCAGCTCAGCTCCGCCGACAGCGACGTCTATCTGGTCGACACCCGTTCGGACGCGCCGCCGCGGCTGATCGCCACCAGCGAGGGCGCGAATGTCGACCATGGAGTCTACACATTCACCCCGGACGGTAGCGCGCTCATCTATGCCACCGACGAACATGGCGAATTCACGCAGGCCTGGACCTATCGCCTGGCCGACGGTGCGCGTGCACCGCTGGTCGCGGACCAATGGGACGTGTCCTTTGTCGATATGTCGCGGTCGGGCCGCTATCGCGTGCAGGCGACGAATGCCGATGCGTCGACGCGGCTGCAGATCATCGATACGCGAACGGGACAGCCGCTGGCATTGTCGGGCATCCCCGACGGTGATCTGGGCGGGGTACAGTTCAGCAATGACGAGCGGATGGTCGCCTTCACAGTGATCACCGACACCAGCCCGCGCGATATTTTCGTGGCGGACCTGACCACCGGCATGGCGCGGCGGCTGACGACGGCGCTCAACCCGGCGATCAACGAAGCGCATCTGGTGTCCGCGACCGTGGCGCGTTTCGCGTCCTACGACGGCCTCGACATCCCCGGCATTCTCTATCGCCCGCATGGCGCCAGCGCCGACACGCCGGTACCGGCGATTGTCCTGGTCCATGGCGGGCCGGGCGGGCAGAGCCGTCGCGGCTATAGTTCGATGGTGCAGCACCTCGTCAACCATGGCTATGCCGTGTACGCGATCAATAATCGCGGGTCGTCGGGTTACGGAAAGACATTTTTCCACATGGACGACCGCCGTCATGGCGACGCCGACCTGCGCGACGTCGTGGCTGCGCGCGACTGGCTGGCCGGGCAGGACTGGATATCCGACCGTGTGGCGGTGATGGGCGGGTCCTATGGCGGGTATATGACGGCCGCCGCGCTCGCCTTTCACCCCGAAACGTTCGACGTCGGCATCAACATTTTTGGCGTGACCAACTGGACGCGCACGCTGCAGTCGATCCCCGCCTGGTGGGGGGCGCAACGCGTCGCGCTGTTCGACGAAATGGGCGACCCGGCGACCGACGCCGAACGGCACCGCGCGATTTCACCGCTTTTCCACGCGTCCAACATCCGCCGCCCGTTGCTCGTCGTGCAGGGCGCCAATGACCCGCGCGTGTTACAGGTGGAAAGCGACGAGCTGGTTGCTGCGGTGCGCGCCAATGGGGTGCCCGTCGAATATGTGCTGTTCCCCGACGAAGGGCACGGTTTCCAGCGGCGCGAAAACAATATCACCGCGTCCGAAGCCTATCTGGCGTTTCTCAACACCTATTTGCGCCGCT
Source organism: uncultured Sphingopyxis sp. (assembly GCA_964488705.1). Classification (GTDB taxonomy): domain Bacteria; phylum Pseudomonadota; class Alphaproteobacteria; order Sphingomonadales; family Sphingomonadaceae; genus Sphingopyxis. Next base: position 920 of record CAZAWL010000165.1, on the reverse strand, counting down.
GATCCGCCTGCCCCCGCCAATCTCGGCTTGCTCATCGCCGGTTCAGTTGCGATGAGGCAGCCAGGATGGACGCACAGTGCGGTCGATTGTGGGGGCAGGAAAGATGAAGGGGCTGATGCAGGGGGCGCGGGTTGCCGCGCTGGTCATGCTGGTTGCCATGCCGACGATGGCGCAGCAGCGCCCGCCGGCGCCCGGCGACAAACCCGAAGCCGTCGATGCGAGCGTCAGCGACCCCAAACCACGCGGCGGCGATGGTGGCCGCGTCATATCGTCGCCCATACCCGACACCGCCGCATTCGACGCCGCAGCCCACCCTGCCGTTCGCGCGCTCGATGCCGCCGGTGATCGTGCCACGGGAACGCTCGACAAGGACGCGCCGACCCGCCCCGATGGGCAGAATATTATTCTGTACACCATTGCCGGTCATGCCGGACAGCAACTGCGCCTGCGGCTGTCATCAACCGACTTCGACACCTATTTGCGCCTGTCCGGTCCGAACGGTTACCTGATCGCGGACGACGATACGACCGGCGACGGCACCAACAGCCAGCTAAGTGTAACCCTGCCCGCAGATGGCACCTATCACATCGGTGTCAGCAGCTATGGCACCGGGGAACACGGCGCCTATGCATTGAGCGTCGGCGAGGCGGCGGCAGCAGACATTGCAGCCCTAGGCACAACCCCTGTGGACGTGGCCGTGACGGCGGCGCCCATTGCCATCGGCAGCCCGGTCAATGGCACGCTGGCGCGTACCGACAATCGGCGCGATGGGGCCGGTGACGGTGCCTATGCCGATAGCTACCGTTTTACCGGACGACGCGGCCAGCGCGTCCGAATCGATGTCACCTCGACCGATTTCGACCCTATTGCGGTGCTGACACCGCCGGGCATGCACGACCCGATCGAAAATGACGATGGCG
>CAZAWL010000164.1:0-5345 GCA_964488705.1 uncultured Sphingopyxis sp. | reverse complement strand
GCGTGTCGATCCGGTCGAAATGATGCTTTTTGAGATAGGTGGTGAAGACGCTGGTCACGCCGGGATCAAAGCCCGAGCCGAGCAACGCCGTGCGCCCGGCATCGCGGAACCGGTCCTGATAGGCCCATTGCCAGTGATATTCGAACTTTGCCTCGTCGATCGGTTCGTAATTTGCCGTATCCATATAATGGACGCCGGTGGCGAGGCAGGCCTCCATGATATTGAGATCCTGATATGGCAGCGCCAGGTTGACGACCAGCGTCGGCTTGACCGCCGTGATCAGCGCGGATGTCGCGGCGACGTCGTCGGCGTCGATCGCATAGGTGTCGACACTCACGCCCGTCCGGTCGCGGACCGATGCCGCGATGGCGTCGCATTTACTCTTGGTGCGGCTGGCCAGACTGATGTGCGTAAATATGTCGCTGTTCATCGCCATTTTGTGAACCGCGACCGAACCGACACCGCCTGCGCCGATCACCAAAACCCTGCTCATCAATATCCTCCTGCCGGACACTTGCCTTGTTCGTCGGCGCCTATAAGGCAAGCCTATGACAGATGATACTCCCCCTGCGGCATTGATTGACCCCGACCGTGCGCCAAGCCATGCCGGGGTGCTGCGCGCGATGGAAAAGGTGGCGCAGATTTTGCCACCGACCCCGCTCGTCCCGCTCGACGTGGATGGGCGGACGCTCTGGTGCAAGGCGGAAATGCTGCAGCCGATCGGCGCGTTCAAGATCAGGGGCGCGTGGCACCGGCTGACCGATCTGACCGCCGAACAGCGGGCCCGCGGAGTCATCGGCGTATCGAGCGGCAATCATGCCCAGGGGGTCGCTTGGGCGGCAAAGCGGCTGGGCATAGCGGCGACCATCGTCATGCCGGACAATGCGCCACAGGCAAAAATGGCGGCAACGCGTGCGCTCGGTGCGCAGATCGTAACCTATCGGCGACCGGGAGAGGATCGGGATGCGATTGCGGGCCAATTGGTCGCGCAAACCGGCGCGACGCTGGTCCACGCCTTTGGCAATCCATGGGTGATAGAGGGGCAGGGCACCCTGGCTATCGAGGCGCAGGCCCAGTTGGCGGCGCGCGGCATCGACGGTCCGCTGCACTTCATCGCCTGTTGCGGTGGCGGCGGCCTTTCCGCCGGCGTAGCGCTGGCCTGTCCCACCGCGCTGCTCTCCATTGCCGAGCCGGAGGGGTGGGATGACGTCATCCATTCGCTGGCGGCCGACCGAATCGTGCCGGTTGCGGACCAAAATCACCCCACGCCCTGCGACGCGCTGCAAACCCCCGCGACCTATCCGATCAATTTCGAGGTGTTGCGCAGGCGGGTGCATAGCAGCGCAGTGGTGACGCCTGCCGACGTCGCAGCGGCCATGCGCGTCGTATTTGAACGGCTGCACCTCGTGGTCGAACCGGGCGGCGCCGCCGCACTCGCTGCGGTGCTGGCCGGGAAAATCGCCATCGAAGCCACACCGGTCGTGACCCTGTCAGGCGGCAATGTCGATTGGGTCACCTTTCGCGATCTCATAGCAGGTGCGCGATGACAGACATTCACGACGCCCGCCCGTCAGATTTTCGTGAGGTGATCGACACCCTGTCGCTCGCGTTCCATACCGACCCGGCATTGTCGCACATCCTCAACGATGATGCGTTGCGTCGGCGGCGACTGCCGAAATTGTTCGACACGCTGGTGCATGGCGATGCTCGGCTGGGGCGGGTCGTCCGCTCCACCGGCGCGGAGGCTGCGGTCCTGTGGCGTTCTCCGGGCCATGCCGACACCAGCAGCAGGGAGTTTATCGGCCAGTTGTGGCCGATGCTGCGCATTTTCACCACGGCGTTGCCGCGCGCGCTGCGCATCGTCGACGGGATCGACCGCCATCGGCCTAAGGGAGAGTTTTGGTATCTGCATTTTGTCGGTGTGCGACCGGATGAGCAGGGCAAGGGTTGGGGCGGGCGCATTATCCGCGAGGGGCTGGCGCGTGCCGATGCCGACGGGCTGCCGTGCTGGCTGGAAACCGCAACACCCGAAAATGTGCCACTGTACCAGCGGCTTGGTTTCGTCATCCAGTGTGAGTGGGATGTGCCCAAGGGCGGGCCGCATTTTTGGGGCATGATGCGGGCACCGGTACCCGTCTCAGACGGCTGACCGACGGGCGATGTAAGCTATAGCCCGGCCGCTGGGCCAGCGCGTGTGCTGTGATGATCGATGCCGGACGAGGGCGGTCAGGCTGCCTTGGCCAGCTGTAATTCCATCCGGCCCCAGATTTCGACGAGCGCGGATGTCAGCGCGCGCATCATCGCCTCGTCATGCTGCGGGCCGGGGGTAAAGCGCAGGCGCTCTGTCCCGCGCGGTACCGTCGGGAAATTGATCGGCTGGACGTAAACGCCATATTCGGCCAGCAATATGTCGCTGATCCGCTTTGCCCGCACGGGGTCGCCAACCATCAGCGGCACAATGTGTGTCACGCTGTCCATCACCGGCAGACCCGCTTCGCGGAACATGGCTTTGAGCGTGGTTGCCGCGGCTTGTTGCGCGTCGCGTTCCTCGCTTGATTGTTTGAGGTGGCGGACGCTGGCGAGTGCACCCGCGACCAGCACCGGCGAGAGGCTCGTCGTAAAGATGAAACCCGGCGCGTAGCTGCGGATGACATCGATGATGACCTGATCCGCCGCTATATAGCCACCCATCACGCCAATCGCCTTGGCCAGCGTGCCTTCGATAATGGTGACGCGGTGGGCAACAGCATCGCGGTCGGTAATGCCGCCGCCCTGTGGCCCGTACATGCCGACCGCATGCACCTCATCGCAAAATGTGAGGGCCGAAAATTCGTCGGCCAGGTCGCATATGTCGGCGATCGGCGCGACATCGCCGTCCATCGAATAAACGCTTTCAAACGCGATCAGCTTTGGCCGCGCCGGTTCGACGGCAGTCAGCAGCTCGCGCAGATGGGCCAGGTCATTGTGGCGGAAAACCTGTTTTTCGCAGCCCGAATTGCGGATGCCGGCGATCATCGAGGCGTGATTCAACTCATCGGAAAAGATGATGCAGTCCGGCAGTACCTTGCCCAATGTCGAGATGGTTGCGTCGTTCGAAACATAGCCCGAAGTGAACAGCAGCGCGCCCTGTTTGCCGTGGAGCGAGGCCAATTCGGATTCCAGCTGGATATGATAATGGGTGTTGCCGCCGATATTGCGCGTGCCGCCCGACCCGGCGCCGACATCGTGTAGCGCTTCTTCCATCGCGGCGAGGACGTCGGGATGCTGGCCCATGGCCAGATAGTCGTTGGAACACCATACCGTGATGGGCTTTGGGCCGTTATGGCCGGCAAAACAGCGGGCGTTGGGAAAGGCCCCGCGGTTCCGCAAAATGTCGATAAAGACGCGGTACCGGCCTTCGTCGTGCAGACGATCGATGGCCTGTTCGAATACGCGGTTATAGTCCATCCGCCATGTGCCCCAGCGCTGAAATGTCTGTCCTATCGGTTTCTGCCAGCGGAATTAGCGGCGGATTGGCGGATTGGCCAGCGCGAACCTCTCGCAATAAAGCGACAGGGCGCGGCTAAAGATCGACAATCGACGAAAAACCTAGCCGTTCAAAATGCGGCCACGCCGCGACGATATGGGCGTCCCCGCCGTTAACGACGACGTGCCGTACCGGCTCGCCCGTTGGCCATGGTCCGTCGCGCGTCAGTACGTCGACGCGCCGGGCAATGCCCTGACCACCATCGACCAGTATCGTAGCCGGGCCGAAAGCGTCAGCCAGTTCGTCGGCAATCAGCGGAAAATGGGTGCAGGCCAGAACCACCGCGTCGATCTGGTCGCCATAGGGCTGGTTTCGCAGCGCTGCCACTGCGGCTTTGATCGGCGCAGGATCGACGGTTTCGCCGCGCAACTTTGCCTCGGCCACTTCGACAAGATCAGGCGCGCCTAACCGGATGACGCGGCAATCGGCGGCATGGTCGGCAACCAGCCTGTCGACATAGGGTTGGCGGACCGTTGCCGCAGTGCCGAGGACGCCGATAACGCGGCTCCGGCTGGCGAGGGCGGCTGGCTTGATGGCCGGAACGGTCCCCACAAAGGGGGTGTCCAATGCCGAGCGGACATGGGCGAGGGCGATGGTGCTCGCTGTGTTGCAGGCGATGACGACCAATCGCGGCCTGAACCGTTCGACCAGCCTGCCGAGCAAGGCGGATATCCTCGTCCCGACCTCCGCCTCGCTTTTTTCGCCGTAGGGAAGGCCGCGATAGTCGGTCGCATAAATGACCGGCGCTTTCGGTACCAACGCGAGCGTGGGGGTCAGAACGCTGAGGCCGCCAAGCCCACTGTCGAAAAAAACGATGGGTGAAGAGGGAGACGGGGTCACTGGCACGGTCGCGCATTAGCGCGTCCCCCAACCATCAGCAATGCCGCTTGCAGCGGTCAATGCATCGACGCTACACAGGTTCCGGTTTGGTCTGTGGGGGTTGGCGCAAGGTGCAAATTGTCTGGCAGATGCCGCTGATGATGCTGGCGATGGGATATGTTCTGGGCTCGATCCCCTTTGGCCTGTTGCTGACCCGCCTCGGCGGGGCGGGCGACATCCGGACCATCGGTTCGGGCAATATCGGCGCAACCAATGTCCTGCGCACCGGCCGAAAGGGGCTGGCGATTGCGACATTGTTGCTCGACCTCGCCAAAGGGGCCTGCGCGGTTTGCATTGCCCGCTTGGTTTCGCCGGATGACATGGTGATGGCCGGCGCTGCAGCCGTCATTGGCCATTTATACCCGATTTGGTTGCGGTTTCGCGGCGGCAAAGGGGTCGCGACATTCATGGGCGTTGCGCTGGCCTGGGGTTGGCCTTTGGGGGCGATTTATGCTGCGGTATGGCTGGGCGTGATCGCGGTTACGCGGATCAGCTCGCTTGGCGGGATGCTGGCGGCGGCGTCCGTGCCAGCCGCGGCATTTGCGCTTGGTCTCACGTCGCTGGTGCCGGCCGCTGCTGCGCTCGCGCTGCTCATATTGTGGCGCCACCGCGACAATATCGGGCGATTATTGAACGGGACGGAACCGCGCGTCGGGAGCAGTAAAGCCCCCCATGCCGACGACTGATATCGTCACCCGCCTGCGGCTGGCGCGCACGCGCGGTATCGGCCCCGTCGGTTATCGTCAGCTCATTGCGCGCTTCGGCGACGCGGCATCTGCGATCGAGGCTTTGCCCGAGCTGGCGCGGCGCGGCGGTGGGCGCGCGACAACGCTGGCAACAATCGACGACGTCGAGAGGGAGCTTGAGGCGGTTGCCAAGTTGAACGGCCGCCACATCATCGTCGGTGCCGCCGACTACCCCCACCTGCTGGAACATGCGC
>CAZAWL010000163.1:0-5366 GCA_964488705.1 uncultured Sphingopyxis sp. | reverse complement strand
AACCCGATGATCAAGATCACCAACATCGTCGCCATCCTGCTGCTCGCAGCTTTGGCGCACGGCGCGATGTAATATTCCCGGCCGGGGGCACAGCCGCCCCCGACGAGGCCAATTTGCATAGCCCCCGTCGACTCCGGTCGGCGGGGGTTTTGCCTTGCGATAGTGGGCGCTGCGATCTTGAACGATTTGGCAGGTCTGGCTAAACCCGTCGACGGGGCTTGAAAGGCGAGGAACAGATGAAGAAATTTGTATTGGGCGGCATCGTCGCAACATGCGCGGTGGCCTTGGCGATCACCGTTGACGCGGGCACGGCCAGCGCGCAGGAAAATCGCGACATTGTCGTCACCGCACCGTCGATTGAGGCTGGCGTCGGCACGGCACCGACCAGCTGGTTCCGTCGCGTACCGTCGATCATCAACCCGCGGCTGTCGCCGGACGGGACCAAATTGGTCGTCCAGATGCAAAGTCAGGGCAATGCGGCCGTGGCGTGGCTCGACCTCACCAATCCGCGCGCGGCGCCGGTGTTTTTCGCGCGCATGGGCGAAATGCGCAACGAAGGCGACCGCGTCGTCAGCGCCTATCGCTGGGTCGGCAATGACACCATCGTCATGACCACGGTGCAGCGTGATAATTTCGGCGGCCAACGGGCCGATGCGTCGCGGCTGGTGGCTTATGACATCGCGAGTGGGAATACGACACGCCTCGCGTGGGACGGTGCAGGTGCCAATGGCGGCAACATCCTGTATATTGACCATGACAACGGCCACATGTTGGTCGAGCGTTCCGCCTTTCGGGCCGAAACTGGCGCTACCATTACCGGTGCCGAGGTTATCGACGTCGACGTGCGCACTGGCCGATATACAATGGTCCAGCGCCCCAACCCCGAAATTGGGCAGTGGTTTGCCGACGCCAATGGCGTTGTGCGCATGGGCGTCGGCTATGACCGCGACAACGGCCGGCAACGCATCATGTACCGCAGTTCTGCAGACGGCACTTTCCGGACAATCTCGAACGAAGCCGACCCCAGCTTTACCGATGCCGGCCTGAACCCGCTGTGGATAAGCCCGACCAGCGATTATGCGCTCGCCCGAGACAATCGCGATGGCTTTGCCAAAATCTACCGCGTCAACCTGTCGACGCTGGCCTATAGCGCGCCTGTTTTCCAGTCCGAGGGCTATGATGTCGAGGGTGTGCAAACCAACTATGGCGGCCGCCTCCCGATCGGTTTCACGGTCACCGAAGCTAGAGGACGGGTGCATTGGACCAACCCGACCTATCAGCAGATTGAAGCAGCGCTGGAGGAACGTTTTGGTGACGGCAATGTCAACATCCTCTCGTCCAATCGCGACGAGACGATCTTCATTGTCTTCGCGGCTGCGCCCAACAGCGGCGGTTCCTTTTATCTGTTCAACACCAATTCGGGCGAATTGCGGCTGATCGGCAACCGCTGGGGCCATGTTGGCAATACCGCGATGAACCCGGTCAGCGCGTTCCGCTATACTGCCAGCGACGGCGTCAGCATCGAAGCGATCCTGACTATGCCACGCCACCGGCGGCAAACAACCAATCTGCCCATGGTCATTTTGACGCATGGCGGGCCGTTCGGTGTCCGTGACGAAGTCGGATATGACGGGTGGGCACAGGCGCTCGCCGAGATGGGCTATGTCGTGGTTCAGCCCAATTATCGGGGGTCGGGCGGCTATGGTCGCGAATTTGTCCGCATGGGCCGCAGCAATGGGTTCGGCCTCAGAATGCAGGACGACCTCGACGATGTGATTGACCATATGGTGGCCCAAGGGACGGTCGATCGTAACCGTGTCTGCATGATGGGCTGGTCCTATGGCGGTTATGCGTCAGCCCGCGCCGCACAGCGCAACCCCGAGCGTTATCGCTGCGCGATTGCCGGCGCTGGCGTTTACGACCTCGCAATGATGCGCGAATATGACCAGACCTATCTGGGCAGTTTTGGCGCAAACTACCTCGCCAAGGGTGCCGCGGAGTTGAACAGCGTATCGCCGGCCCGCAACACAGATGGACGCTGGGCGCCCATATTGATCGTCCATGGGCTGCGTGACGCGCGCGTTCCCATTGCCCAGGCGCGTACACTGGTGTCGCGCCTGCGCGCGTCGGGCAAGGTCGAGGGACAGGATTTCGCCTATATCGAACAGCGCGAAAACACCCACAACCTCAACTATGATGACGTCTGGGTGGAATGGCTGGAGGGTGCGCGCGACTGGCTGAACCGGTTCAACCCCGCCTATATCGACAGCGACACCGACCGGCCGGTGCCGATGGTTGACGAGGGGCCACGCCCCGTTTCATCGACCTGAGGCAGGGGCTCCGCGCCTGCGGGAGGCGATCTGCGTAAGTAAATGAACAAAAGGGGAGGGTGATGGCCATATGGTCAGCGCCCCCCTTGCCCGCTGGGCGTGGCGCTTGGTGCATGAAACATTTACCCGCATGAGCTATGGCAGCGCGCGTGGAACAAGGAAGCTTGCCATTGACTGCGGCGCCGAGCGGCGCGTTCGGGAATATCGCCGTTGCGTCGGCTGCCCCCGTTGCCGCGGTGCAGTCGCGTCAGCCGCAAACTGCCCCGGTCCGCTGGGTAGCTGAAGCGGCGCTCAGCGAGGATGACATCGCCACATGGCACCGTGTCGCCGCACAGGCCGCGCAGCCCAATATTTTCGCCAGTCCGGCCATGGTCCTGCCCGCGCTGACCGCGCTCGACACCGATCATCGCGCAACCATAGCCTTTGTCCATGATGCCGCCGGTTTGGTCATCGGGGTGGCGCCGATTGTCGCCAAAACGCTGCCCGGTCGCATCACCCTTCCCGCGGTCGGGGACTGGGGCCACGCCAACGGCTTTCTGTCGGCCATCGCCGTTACCGCCGGGCGTGAAGAGTCGTTCTGGGACCAGTTGATCACGGCATTGCCCGCCAACAGTCCTGCGGCGCGCTGCATCGCCATCGATGGATTGGTGGACCATGCCCCGATCCACGACGGACTGGTTGCCGCAGCGGCCAAACGCGGCGCCCCCGTCACGGTGGACCAGCGCATCGTTCGTGCCATGCTGGCCACACAGCTCGACGCCGGGAGCTATTGGAACGACGCTGTCCGCCCCAAAAAGCGCAAGGAATTGCGGCGGCAATGGGCACGACTCGCCGAACAGGGCGTGGTCGGCCATGGCGCCGTCGACCTGTCTGGCAACGGGCATGACTGGGTTGACGAATTTTTGCGGCTCGAAGCATCGGGGTGGAAGGGTCGTCACGGATCGGCGCTGTCGAGCGCGCCCGGCACCGAAAATTTCTTTCGCGCCGCGATGGCCAATGTTCAGGCATCAGGGCAATTGTGCGTCACCGCGCTGCGGTTGGACGGCCGCGCCATCGCCATGCTGATTACGCTGACCGACCGCGACGCGGGCTTTTCGTTCAAGACCGCCTTTGATGAGGATTATGCCCGTTTTTCGCCGGGCGTGCTGTTGCAGCGCGAAGCGTTGGCGCTGCTGCGCGCGCGCAATCTGGCCTGGATCGACAGTTGCGCTGCCCCCGACCACCCGATGATCGACAGCCTGTGGCGCGAACGGCGGACGGTTGTCCGTGTGTCGATGCCGCTGCCCGGACTCGTCAATCGGCTGACCTATCACGCCGTCGTACGGGCCACGCGCGCCTGGCACGCGATAAAGGCAGGCCGGGCGACGCCCGCCATGGTACAGGAACCCGACCAATGAACCACCAAGCGACGATTGCCCCGGCCGCGTCACCGGCCGTCACCGGCCGCTGTTTCGATGAAGCGGCGCTGGCCGCCATCGCTGCCGCATACCCCAATGCCAACGCCACCTTTGCGCACCATTTTGCGGAACACCCGTTGTTGACGCTGGACGCGCTAGCCGACCTCGCACAGGCGCTGGGCGATGCCAGCGTGGAGTATAACCGGTCGGACATCGGCATCGGCATCAAGCCGGAGGATGCACCCGACAACGGCCTCAGCATCGCGGACACCATCCGCACCATTGCCCGCAACCAAAGCTGGGCCGTGCTCAAAAATATCGAAGCCGTGCCTGCCTATCGGGCGCTGCTGCATGACCTGCTCAGCGAAGTACGGGCTATCGTCGAGCCGCGCACGGGACCGATGTTGACGCTACAGGGGTTCATCTTTGTATCGAGCCCCGGGTCTATCACGCCCTATCACTTTGATCCGGAGCATAATATTCTGCTCAATCTGGTCGGAACAAAGACGATGTATGCATTTCCGGCCGGCGATCCGCGCTTTGCCGCACAGGTCGAACATGAACGTTACCACGCCGGCGGCCATCGCAACCTGCCGTGGGACGATGCGATGCAACAGCACGCCTATGTCGCTCATCTGCCGCCGGGCGCCGGGGTGTTGATGCCGGTCATGGCGCCGCATTATGTCGCGGTGGCTGACGAACCCGCCATTTCATTGTCGATTACATGGCGGTCCGAATGGAGTTACCGCGAATCCGAAGGCCACGCGGCGAACCGCTGGCTGCGCCGGTTCGGCATTTCGGCCCCTATGCCGCCGCGCTGGCCGCGCCATGCGGTGGTGCGCAGCCTCGCCTGGCGCGCGGCACGCAAGCTGCGGCTGGTTGGCTGAACCACGGCGCTTCGCTCTTCCCAAAGCGGCTCTTTACCGCTATGCGCGCCCTCACCTGTCGGTATTAAGCGGCGCGCTGGGCGCGGCTCCACCGGCACAAGAGGTTGAATGGCAAAAGAAGAATTGCTGGAAATGCGCGGCCAGGTGGTCGAGCTCCTGCCGAATGCCATGTTCCGCGTCCGGCTGGAAAACGGGCATGAGGTATTGGGCCACACTGCGGGCAAAATGCGCAAAAACCGCATCCGCGTGCTCGTCGGCGACGAAGTTCAGGTTGAACTGACGCCTTATGATCTGACCAAGGGCCGGATCAACTATCGTTATAAATAAACCGGGGCACAGCGCTTTGGCTGGCCATGGCTGAACTGATCCTCGCCTCGGCATCGCCGCGACGCCGCGACCTGTTGGCACAGCTTGGCGTCACGCCGGCGGCCATCATCGACCCGGCGATCGACGAATCCGTGCGCCGGGGGGAACGGCCCGACGTCTATGCGCTGCGCATGGCCACCGAAAAGGCAGCGGCGGTACCCTGCCCCGCCGGACAGGTGGTGTTGGCGGGCGATACGGTCGTTGCCGCCGGCCGGCGGATCCTGCCGCGCGCCGTGGACGGGGACGAAGTGGCCGCATGCCTCACTTTATTGTCGGGGCGGCGCCATGTCGTGCTGAGTGCCATCGCGATTTCCGACACCGATGGCCGGGTCCGCACCCGCCTGTCCCGCAGCATCGTTGCCTTTGCCCCGCTCGACCCGGCCGGC
>CAZAWL010000162.1:0-5371 GCA_964488705.1 uncultured Sphingopyxis sp. | reverse complement strand
CGGAACCAAAGCCGATGCTGGTCCGCACCCGGGCGCGCCGTGTGAACTGGCTCAACACCGATTCCACATTTTCGCGGCTGACATCGGCGACGTTGAACATCGCCCGGCCAATATGCTGCACTTCATGCGGTTCGAGGTTGTTGAGCACCTGCGCCGCTTCGGCATCGCCGAGCAGCATCAGCAATATCGCCGCAGTTTCGCTGTCCGACAGCGCCGGATTTTCGGTCGTCAGCGCGTCAGTCATTGCCGACACCATCGGCTTCGACATCCTGCTTGATGAGGTCGCGCACCACTAATGTTGCGCGGTCCGGGTCTTGGCGCACAAAGGCGCGGACCATCTCCGCCCGGCCCTCATAGCTTTGTACATGGTCGATCATGTCGAGCGTGATATTACCGTCGGCCTGCCGAGCCGCGGCTTCGCTGCCGATGTGCGACGCAGCAGCCATCTGTGCTTCCATATGTTGGGCAGCCAGGGCCGACGCACGCTGCGCCCGCGCCTTTGTCCAGCGCCGGAACATCGGCCAGAACAGGCCGAACAGGAACAGGGCGGCCAGCGCGAGCGCAGTGACGTTGCGCGCCAGCAACTCCACCCACGGTGCCTGCCACCAGGGGGCGCTCATTGCCTCGACCGACGAAAAGGGACGGGCGTTGATGGCGACGATGTCGCCGCGCGCCGCGTCAAAGCCGATCGCACCCTTTACCAGCGCGTCGAGCGCCTGGATTTCGGCGGCGGAGCGCGCGCGTGCGCCCGGCGCATTGCGCAGCGCGACGGCAACTGTCAGCCGCCGAAGATTGGGTGCCTGCGCGTTGGTGACCGATACTTCGCGACCAAGCGCGAACCGGCGGTTGTAATTTTCGTTGCGATTGGCGGCGGGTGTGCCAACCGGCGAGGCCGCTGCCGGCGGCGTATCTGTCGGCGTGGCCGCGGGTGGCGGCACATTGGACAGCGTGCCCGGGATGCCAACCGCCGGGGCTGCTGACGCGTCAGAGGAGATTTGACCAATTTCCGCCTCGATGACAGGCGGGCCGGTCGGCACGGTTTCACGGGTGGAGCGGGTTTCACTGAAATCGAGGTCGACATGGACCTCCGTCGTGAAATTGTCAGCGCCGACAATGGGGGTCAGCAGCGCGGTGATCGAGCGCTGATAGGCATTTTCGACGCGCTGTTGCAGCGCGAACTGGCGTTCGGCGTCGGAACCGGACAGCATCGCCTGTTGGCTGAGCAGCTGGCCGCGCTGGTCGACGACCGACACGCGAGATGCGTCAAGTCCGGGCAGTGAGGTGGATACCAGACCCATGACCGCCTGGACCTGTGCATCGGACATGGTCCGGCCGGGCCTGAGCGTCAGCATGACCGAGGCGGTGGGCTGATCATTGTCACGCAAAAACACCGACGAAGGTGGCTCGGCAATGTGGACGCGTGCCGTTTCCACCACATCAATCTGTTCGATGGTACGGGCCAGATCCGCCTCGCGGGAGGCGCGCACGTGCTCGCCCTCCACCGCACGGCTGGCGCCCATCGGGATGGCGGCCAGATCCTCCCCCGCGCCGGCGCCCGACTGGGGCAGTCCTTGTTCGGCGAGCAGCATGCGGGCGCGATAATAGGAATCGGCGCCGACGCTGATGGTACCGGTCTGGTCGTCGATGCTATAGGCGACATTTGCTGCCGACAGCGCGTCGGCCATCGCCGCACGATCAGCCTCCGATGCCTGCGGATAGAGCGCCCGCTGATCGGGTGTCGCCAGCAACAGCCATGCGAGCGCAGCCATGCCAACGCCGCCGCCCAGGACAATGGCGGGCAGCGACTTGCGCACCAGCGGGTTAGCCAGCAGCAGCTCGGCCCGCCGCGCCATGGGAAACCGGTGGACGAACGGCGACAGCCCCGGTGCAGCCAATGCGCCGGCGGCGGCGGGCGCGGGAAGCGTTTCGGACGCCATCAGACCGGCATCCCCATAATGTCTTTATAGGCCGACAAGAGCTTGTTGCGCGCTTGCAACGTCGCCTCAAACCCGATGGATGCTTGTTGCCGGGCGAGCATGACCGCAGCAATGTCGGTGGTCTCACCCTCGGCAAAGGCAGCGCTGGCCCGTTCTGCCGCCCGGGCGTCGCTGTTGACCGACTGCACCGCCGAACGCATCGCGGTGACGAAATCTTGCCCCGGTGCCTGTTCGACCGGAAATTGTCCGGCGATTGTGTCGCGGGACGCGGCTGAGCGCAGCGCGGCATTTTGCTGAATGATCGACTGGCGCAGCGCCATCACAGAAGCGGTGTCGAAAGCCATGCGGGTCCTCATGTTCCTGGTGACAAGCAGAGTGCGCTTTGTCGTCGCGATACGTTATGCAATGAGCGTGCCAGTTTGGCCCGACCGCGAAATGTGCGGTTCTGGCGGGTCAATAGGCGCCGAAACCGTCGGCGTTCCGTCGCCGCAGCGTCGGGAATCCGTCACCCAAAAATTTTCTTAAGCGCCCCACGCCGACGACCGTTTCTGCTTGCACGGCACCTTCGCTCTGCCGCCTCAGGAAGATCCAGAAAGGTAACGAACATGACTGTCATCAATACCAACACAGCTTCGCTGCGTGCCCAGAATGGCAGCCGCATGGCTGACAAGATGCTGTCGCAGGCGATGGAACGCCTGTCGACGGGCCGCCGTATCAACTCGGCAAAGGACGACGCCGCCGGCCTCGCCATCGCATCATCCATGACCACCCAGATCCGCGGCATGAGCCAGGCCGTTCGCAACGCGAACGACGGCATTTCGCTGGCGCAGACCGCAGAAGGCGCGCTCAACGAAGTCTCCAGCATGCTGCAACGCATTGGCGAATTGTCGGTGCAGAGCGCCAGTGAAACCTATACCGACGATGACCGTGCCAACCTGCAGGTCGAAGTTGCGGAACTGGGTGCCCAGATCGACGACATCGTCGCCAACACCACGTTCAACGGTTTGACGGTGTTCGGTACCGCCGATGTCAGCTTTGCCATCCAGACGGGTGCCAATTCGGCCGACCAGACGACGTTGACGGTCGGTGGATTTGACGTGTCGGCTGCTTCGGCTTCCGACATTTCGACGGCAGCTGGTGCGACCACCGCGATCGACGATGTCCAGACCGCTCTGGATGCCGTCAACGCGACGCGCGCTTCGCTGGGTGCCGGGCAGAGCCGTCTGGAATCGACGGTGAACAACCTGACCAACCAGATCACCAACCTCAACGATTCGCGTTCGCGTATCGAAGACACCGACTATTCGGTGGAAACCGGCAACCTGGCTCGCTCGCAGATCCTGTCGCAGGCATCGACCGCGATGCTGGCTCAGGCCAATCAGAGCCAGCAGAACGTCCTCAGCCTGCTTCGGTAAGCTTCACGCTCCGTTTGACCGAAAGGGGGTCTGGCACCTGATCGGGTGTCAGGCCCTCTGCTTTTGTGCCGGCGCCGTGCGTTAGCCCTATCAGGCCGACGGCGCCTCGCCACCATACCATATGAGCGCGGCCGTTTCGGTCACGCGGATCCAGGCATTCTTCTCCGCGCTATAGGCAACGCTGCTGTCGGGTTCGATCGCGGCGGCGCGCCGTTTTTCAACGCCATAGGCCGCAGCGACGTCGGGAAAGGCGCGCAGATAATCGCGAAATGCCATGTGCCGGCGGGGGTGGGGGCTGGTCTGGTCGTAGAAATGGATGTTGGCCAGCCGGTGTCCGTCATCGCCGTCCAATGTGCAGAACCGGCGGCCGTCGACGCCGAATTCGCCGTGCCAGCCCAGCCCCAGCGCCTCCACATCGGCCTGCCGTGCATCGAGCTCGGCGATGTCGGGGACGATGCCCATGATGTCGATGACCGGCTTTGCAATCAGCCCGGGGACGGAGGTGGAGCCGATGTGCTGGACGTCAAGGAGAATGGCACCAAGCGACCGGAGACGTTCCGCATAGTGCGCCGCCTGTTGCCCCCACAACGGATCATGGTCGACCAGCTCGACCGGTATGGCCACCGTCATGACGTCAGCTTAGGCAAGTGGCATTATTTGCACAATCACTTGTTTCACGGCACAACTTTAGACCATGATCGTCTTGGGATGAACCATCCCAGGACGATCAGGCTCTAGCTAGGCGTCGACACGTTTGCGTTGGCCGTGCCGCGTCGCTAATGCCGTCGCACACCGCAGCGATGGAAATTGTCCCGACATGGCGCAGACACCGCTCATCTATGTCATCAACGGCCCAAACCTGAACCTGCTCGGCACGCGCGAACCGGAGATATACGGTACCGCTACGCTGGCGGACGTGGAAGCGATGCTGATGGCACAGGCCGCCGAACGCGGCGTCGCGCTCCGCTTTCTCCAGTCCAATCACGAAGGCCAGCTGGTCGACTGGCTGCACGACGCACGCACCGACCGCGCGCGGGCTGTTTTGATCAATGCCGGTGCCTATACCCACACGTCGATCGCGCTGCTCGACGCGATCAAGGCGATCAGCCTGCCGGTCATCGAAGTGCATCTGTCCGACCCGATGCAGCGTGAACCTTTTCGCCATGTCAGCTTTGTCGGCATGGCCGCCGTCGCCTGTTTTGCCGGCCATGGTGTCGACAGCTATCGTCTTGCGCTGGACGCGGCGGTCCGGCTCTGACATTAGGGCGACAACAGCAGGGGGGACGCGGCGCCGGTGCGGCGCGCACACCGCCGGACAATATGGGACACGCAGGAAATGGCCGCTGAAAAACCGCCAAGCACACCAAAATCCTCCATGAAGATCGACGTCGAGCTGGTACGCGAACTGGCTCAGCTATTGTCCGACACCGACCTTAGCGAAATCGAGGTGGAGGATGACGACCGGCGCATCCGCGTCGCGCGTCAGATCAGCGGCGGCGTCGCCACGCATATGGTTGCCGCACCCGCAGCGATGCCCGCACCGGCCGCTGCTGCCGCGGCACCGGCGGCAGAGGCTGCCCCCGCCGCCGTTGATGCCGACGCGACCAAGTCGCCCATGGTCGGCACCGTCTATCTTCAGCCTGAACCGGGCGCGCCGCAGTATAAATCGGTCGGCGACGCGGTGAAGGAGGGGGAGACCGTGCTCATCATCGAAGCGATGAAGGTGATGAACGAGATCCCCGCGCCACGCGCCGGCACCGTCACCAAAATCCTTGTCGAAAATGGCCAGCCGGTGGAGTTTGATCAGCCGCTGTTCGTCATCGGCTGAGGCACGCGCGGGTCATGGCCATCGAAAAACTGCTGATCGCCAATCGCGGCGAAATCGCGCTGCGCATCCACCGCGCGGCGCATGAAATGGGGATCCGCACTGTCGCGGTCCATTCAACCGCCGATGCCGATGCCATGCAGATGCGGCTGGCCGACGAAGCCATCTGCATCGGCCCGCCTGCGGCAACCGAC
>CAZAWL010000161.1:0-5376 GCA_964488705.1 uncultured Sphingopyxis sp. | reverse complement strand
CATCGATCGATAGCGGCTGAGCCTGCGCCAGCGGGGCGTTGAACGTCGCCATGTGATGCAGCCATCCTCCGCCTCCGTTGCGGCCACCGGTGCCGCCATGGCCTCATATTATTGCGCCAATGTCCCGGGCCGGAACCGCGCCGTGCCCATCAGGATGATCATCATCGCCTCCACCCTGTCGCCTCGTGCGGCCTGACGCCATCATGCGTCACCGGCATCGCGCCATCAAGCTGCGCTGTTGCCTAGCCGTGCACCAGATGATAGGCGCGCCGGGTTGTCCAGCCCGGCAGCCGCACCCATATGGCATTTTGGCCCTGGGTTGGGCCGCTGTGCGTTCCTATTGGTGAGTTATCGGTTATGTCGTTGCAGTTGATTTACGCGCAGGCGGGGGCCTCTACCTCTGGCGGTGCTGCCTTTTTTGTGCAGATGGTGCCGTTGCTCCTGATCTTTGTCGTCTTTTATTTCCTGTTGATCCGCCCGCAACAACAACGGGTCAAGGCGCACCAGGCAAAGGTGGCGGCGGCCAAGCGCGGCGACACGGTGGTGACCGGCGGCGGCTTGATCGGCAAGGTGACCAAGGTCATGGCCGACAAGAATGAAGTCGAAGTGGAAATTGCGGCGGGCGTGAAGGTGCGTGTTGTCACATCGACGCTGTCGGATGTCGTCAACCCGCTGGCCAGCGCGGCCAACGACTGACTGCCCGGCGCCATGCCGGCGCCGATCCCCGAGCCATAGCGCGAGACCGTTGACCCATGCTTGATTTCCCCCGCTGGAAAATTGCCCTGATCGTGATCACCATAGCGTTCACGTCATTGTTGGCCGTGCCCAGCTTTTTGCCTGCCAATCTGCTCAGCCAGTTGCCCGCGTCGATGCAGTCGCGGGTCAATCTGGGCCTTGACCTCGCCGGGGGTAGCCACATTCTGCTCGAAGCCGATATCGCCGACGTCCGCAAGGAACGGCTCGATGTCATGGAACGGCAAATTCGCGAATCGATGCGCGGACAGCCTGGCCCGGCGGACGATATCGCCATTGGTGACCTGTCGCGTTCGGGCAATGCACTGTCGTTTCTGGTACGCGATGCGACACAGGTGGACACCGCCCGCGAACGGTTGAACAGCCTCACCTCCGGCGTCAACCTCACCGGGCAGCGCAGCTGGACGGTCGAGGTGGTCGACACCAGCCGCATCGTCATGACGCAGACGTCGGCGGGACTTGCGCAATTTGTGCAGGAAGCGATGGTCGGCGCGCGCGACATCGTCGAACGGCGCGTCAATGCGCTGGGCACGCGCGAACCGACGATCATCCTGCAGGGTGATGACCGCATCGTCGTGCAGGTGCCGGGGTTGAGCGACCCGCAGGCGCTCAAGGACCTGCTCGGCCGCACCGCCCGGCTCGAGTTCCGCATGGTCACCGACCCCAACAGCTATGACCCCAATGAAGCGGCGCAGGGACGCCCGCCGGTGGGCAGCGAGGTCGTGCCCTATAGCGACCAGCCGGGCTTTGAGGTTGTCAGCCGTCAGGTGATGATCTCTGGCGACCAGTTGACCGACGCCCAGCAAAGTTTCGACCCGACCAACAATCAGCCGGTCGTGACCATCCGGTTCAACAGCCAGGGTGCAACGATTTTCAGCCGCGTGACGCGCGAAAATGTCGGCAAACGCTTTGCCATGCTGGTGGATGGCAAGGTGCTGTCGGCGCCGTCGATCAACGAACCGATCAATGGCGGCAGCGCACAAATTTCGGGCAACTTCACGGTCGAAAGCGCCAGCAACATGGCGATCGCGCTGAAATCAGGCGCGCTGCCTGTCAAGCTGGAGGTGGTCGAGGAACGCAGCGTCGGGGCCGAACTGGGTCAGGAATCGATTGAGCGCGGGGCCGTCGCCGCAGCGGTCGCCACGCTGTTGACGCTGCTGTTCATGATCGTCGTTTATGGCCGTTTCGGCATTTATGCGAACATCGCGCTGCTGTTCAACATCCTGATGATCGTCGGCATCATGGCGCTGTTCGGCTCGACATTGACGCTGCCGGGGATTGCCGGTTTCGTGCTGACAATCGGCGCGGCGGTTGACGCCAACGTGCTGATCAACGAGCGCATCCGCGAAGAATTGCGACGCGGCAGGCGCGTCATCGCAGCGGTCGAAACGGGCTATCGCGAGGCGAGCCGCGCCATTTTCGACGCCAACATTACCAACGTCATCGCGGCGACATTGATGTTCGTGTTCGGGTCCGGACCGATTAAGGGCTTTGCCGTCGTTCTGACCATCGGCATCGTCACGTCGGTGTTTACTGCGGTCGTTGTCACACGGTTGCTGGTGGCGCTTTACCTGCGCAAGGCACGCCCGTCGTCGATCACGATCTGAGAAAGCCAAGAGACATGAAACTGCTCAAGCTCGTTCCCGACAACACCAATTTCGGATTTTTGCGGTGGCGCAACCTCGCCATGGCGATCAGCATTGCCATGATCGTCGCTTCGGTGGCGCTGGTGGCGACACGCGGCCTTAATTTCGGGGTCGATTTTGTCGGTGGCCAGACGGTGCGCGTCGCTTTTGCCGAGGCACCCAATATCGACCAGCTGCGCACGCTGGTAGAGGGCCAGTCAGAGGGCGATGTCGCGGTACAGAGTTTCAATGACGAGGGCACTGACGTATCGATCCGCACGCCATTGCCCGAAGGCGACAAGGCCGCGGCCGACCGCGCCGCCAATGCGTTGCAGGACGCGATCAAGGCCCGTTATCCCACCGCGACGGTGAGTTCGGTTGATACGGTGTCGGGCAAGGTGTCGAACGAACTGTTGCTGACGGGCGTCTGGTCGCTGGGCCTGGCGATGCTCGCCATTTCGATCTACATCTGGTTCCGGTTCGAATGGCAGTTCGGGGTTGGCGCATTGTTCGCGCTGTTCCATGACGTCGCGCTGACATTCGGATTTTTCGCGCTGACCCAGCTCGAATTCAACCTCAACATCGTGGCCGCGTTGCTGACCATCATCGGCTATTCATTGAACGACACCATCGTCGTCTATGACCGGGTTCGCGAAAACCTTCGCAAATATCGCAAGATGGGCATCATCGAGCTGCTCGACCTGTCGGTGAATGAAACGCTGTCGCGCACCGTGATGACCAGCCTGACGATGTTGCTGGCGTTGACCGTGCTGTTGCTTATCGGTCCGACGGTGATCTTTGGCTTTGTCGCGGCGATGCTGCTCGGCATTTTCATCGGCACCTATTCGTCGGTCTATATGGCGGCGCCGATTCTGGTGTGGCTCAAGGTCGGCCCGGACAGCTTCGTCCCGCTCGCCGGCAGCGAGGCGGCTGCGCCCGTGGTCGAAGACAAGAACCACGGCGCTGTGGTGTAACGCGGGTCGGGCGCGTCAAACGACGCGCTTGCCACCTTTCCACATGGCGGTGACACGCCCCTGAACCGGCAGGCCGTCAAACGGCGTATTGCCGGCGCGGGCGGCCATGGTGCGGGTATCAATCTGCCATGGCTTGTCGGCATCGACGAGGATGAGGTCGGCCTCCAGGCCCGCCGCTATCCTGCCCGCAGCAACGTCGAGCAACCTGGCCGGATTGGCCGCCAGGAGTTCGAACAGGCGGGCGATGGTGATAAACCCGTCCCGCACGAGCGACAGCGACAAAGCCAGCAACGCATCGGCACCCGCCATACCCGGCGCGGCCTCCGCAAAGGGTTGCCGCTTATCCTCCGGCCCGCGCGGATCATGCCCCGAGGCAATGACATCGATGGTGCCATCGGCCAGTGCGCGCAGTGCGGCCTGCCGGTCCGCCTCGTGCCGCAGTGGCGGGGACAGCCGGGCAAAGGTACGCCAGTCCCCCAGCGCGACGTCCGACAACAGCAGATGCGCGGGCGTGATACCGCAGGTCACCGGCAGCCCCTTGGCCTTTGCCGCGCGGATCAGGTCAAAACCGGCGGCGGTCGTCACCTGCCGGAAATGGATCCGTGCGCCGGTCAGTTCGACGAGCGCGAGATCGCGGGCAATCGCGATCCCCTCCGCTATCGCCGGGGCTGCGGGCAGGCCGAGGCGCAGCGCCATTTCGCCCTCTGTCGCCACCGCACCGCGGCTCAGGCCTTCATCCTCGCTATGGGCGATGGTGACCAGGCCCAGCCCGCCTGCATAGCTGAGCAGACGCGCCATGACCCCGGCGTCGGCGATGCGGGCGCGGCCGGTGGCCACGCCGCGCGCGCCGGCCTGCTGCATCAGGCCAATCTCGGCGAGTTGTTCGCCCGCCAGCCGGTGCGTCGCCGCAGCCAGCGGGTGGATCCACAGGTCAGGTTTACCGGCCTTGGCCGCCCGTTCGATCAACCCCGGGTCATCGAGCGGCGGCGGTCCATCCGGCATCAACGCGGCGCGGGTGATGCCGCCGAAATGAAAGGCGTCGCGGTCGGTGGCGAATACGCCATAGTCGATAATGCCGGGTGCCAGAATCTGGCCGTGGGCATCGACCGCCTCCGCGTCTGATGGCGTTTCCGACGGGTCGATCGCGGCAATGCGGCCGTCGACAACCAACAGGCTGCCGCTGCGCGGCCCGGCATCCGGCGAATCGACGAGCAGCGCGTTGTGGATGAGGATCGGGGCGTCGGTCATGCCCAGCCCTCCACACTGCGCCGTCGGCGGGTTAAAATGTCGAGGCAGGCCATGCGCACCGCGACGCCCATTTCCACCTGTTCGGTGATAGCCGAACGGTCGCGGTCGTCGGCGATGCTGCTGTCGATTTCGACGCCGCGGTTCATCGGTCCGGGGTGCATGACCAGCGCATCGGGTTTTGCCAGCGCGAGCCGTGCCGAGGTGAGCCCGTACAGCGCGTGAAATTCGCGGGCCGAGGGAATGAAGGCCCCCGACATGCGTTCATTCTGTAACCGCAGCATCATCACCACGTCGGCACCATCGATGGCCGCCTCGACCCGCGTGTGGGCGGTAACGCCATAGGCATCGAGCCCGGGTGGGAGCAGTGTCGGTGGCCCGGCGACGCGGACCTGCGCGCCCAGATTGGTCAGGCACAGCATGTTGGACCGGGCGACACGACTATGGCGGATGTCGCCGCAGATGGCGACCGTCAGCCCTTCGATCCGGCCCTTGCGCCGGCGGATGGTGAGGGCGTCGAGCAGCCCCTGCGTCGGGTGTTCGTGCCAGCCGTCACCGGCATTGAGCACCGGGCAATCGACCTTGTCCGCGATCAACGCGACGGCGCCGCTGCTGCCGTGGCGTATGACGAGGGCGTCGGCGCGCATCGCGTTGAGCGTCACCGCCGTGTCGATCAAGGTTTCGCCCTTTTTGACGCTCGATTGCGCGACATGCATGTTGGCGACATCGGCACCGAGGCGTTTTCCCGCAATGTCGAACCACAAGAGCGTACGCGTGCT
>CAZAWL010000160.1:0-5382 GCA_964488705.1 uncultured Sphingopyxis sp. | reverse complement strand
GCGCAGCCGGGCTGTTCGAAATCTTCTAAGCTGTTTCATAAGATCAAAGACCGGGGTCTGTCTGTCAAAGGACAGCCCGGTCTGCCTCCATCGGCCACGGGTCGCTGCATTTATGCGGTATGTTCTGCGGATTCGCGCCTAACTTCGCGCCAGCCAATGTCGCGGCGATAAAAGCCGGAGGGGAAATTGATGGCATCGGCCGCGGCATAGGCCGCCTTCTGGGCTTGGGTTACCGAAAGGCCGGTGGCCGTGACATTGAGGACGCGGCCGCCATTGGCGATCAGCAGGCCATCTTTTTCTGCCGTTCCTGCATGGAACAGCTTGGCGTTCGTCCCTTCATTCAGTGAAATCACCCCGCCCTTTTGCGGCGCATCGGGATAGCCCTTGGCCGCCATGACGATGGTCAAGGCATAATCCGGTGCAAAATCGGGCTGCGGCGCGGCGGCAAGCCCCCCCTTTGCCACCGCCAGCATCAAGTCGGCAAGATCGCCGCGGAACCGCATCATCAACACCTGACATTCAGGGTCGCCAAAACGCGCATTATATTCGATGAGCTTCGGCCCTTCATCGGTCAGCATCAGCCCGGCAAATAGCACCCCGATATAGGGCATGCCCTGCGCCGCCATATAGGCGACGGTCGGCCGGATAATCCGTTCCATCACCTCGTCCTGCAGCGCCATTGTCAAGACCGGTGCGGGTGAATAGGCGCCCATGCCGCCTGTATTCGGGCCGATGTCCCCATCACCCACCCGCTTATGGTCCTGTGCCGAACCGAAGGCGACGACATCATGGCCATCGGTCAGCGCAAAAAAGCTTGCTTCCTCACCGGTCATAAATTCTTCCAGAACCACACTGGCCCCGGCATCGCCAAAGCCGCCACCGAACATATCCTCGATAGCCGCCATTGCCTCGGCCCGGCTTTCGGCGATGATGACCCCTTTACCTGCGGCCAGCCCATCGGCCTTGATCACATAGGGCGGTTTGAACATGTCCAGCCCGGCCAGCGCCGATGCCTTGCTGTCATGGCGTTTGTAACCGGCGGTGGGAATATTTGCGGCCGCACACATATCTTTGGTGAAGCCTTTCGACCCTTCGAGCTGGGCCGCGTTCCGGTTCGGGCCGAACACAGCGATTCCCGCCGCGCGCAGCGAATCGCCCAGACCATCGACCAAAGGGGCTTCCGGGCCGACCACGACCAATCCGATATCATGGCCAGCACAAAAATTGATGACCGCCCCATGATCAGCGATCTGGATATCTGCCAGCTCTGCCTCTTGTGCGATGCCGGGATTGCCGGGGGCCGCGAAAAGTGTATCGCATGACGGAGATTGCGCGAGTTTCCACGCGAGCGCATGTTCACGTCCGCCTGAACCGATGAGCAAGATATTCATGTCCGAAAACGATCCCTATTCTGATCCCGACGCCCCTACAGGCCGCCTGTTAGCCGAGGAGCGCCCCGGCGACAATGCCCAGGCCATGAGCGTGTCGGAATTGTCCTTTGCGCTTAAACGCACGGTTGAGGACCGCTTTGGCCATGTCCGGGTCCGAGGAGAGATTTCGGGTTTCAAGCGCGCGGCATCGGGCCATATTTATTTCAGCCTAAAGGACGAGAATGCCCGCCTTGACGCCGTGATGTGGAAGGGCGGCGCGGCCCGCCTGCCCTTTGCCCCCGAAGACGGGCTGGAGGTCATCGCTACCGGAAAATTGACCACCTATGCCGGCCGGTCGAATTACCAGATCGTGGTCGAAAGCCTTGAAGTCGCAGGCGAAGGCGCGATGATGTTGCTGTTTGAAAAGCTGAAGGCGCGCCTTGCGGCAGAGGGGCTTTTCGCACCCCAGAGGAAAGTCCCGATACCCGCGCTTCCGCGCACCATAGGCGTTGTCACTTCGCCCACAGGCGCGGTGATCCGCGACATTCTCCACCGTCTTGCCGACCGTTTCCCGAGCCATGTCCTCGTCTGGCCCGTGCTGGTGCAGGGCGAAGGCGCGGCGGCCCAGATTGCCCGTGCAGTGAATGGCTTTTCCGCCCTGCCTGTCGATGGCCCGGTCCCACGGCCCGATCTTGTCATCGTCGCGCGCGGTGGCGGGTCGATTGAGGATCTGTGGGCGTTCAACGAAGAAATTGTGGTGCGCGCAGTGGCTGGCTGCACCATTCCGGTCATCTCCGCCGTTGGCCATGAAACCGATACCACCTTATGTGATTTTGCCGCCGATATCCGTGCGCCGACCCCCACCGCCGCCGCCGAAATGGCGGTACCCGTCCGCAGCGAATTGCTGCAACGCGTCGGTCAGGCCGCGCTTCGCATGTCGGGCGCGGTGCGCCGTCAAATGGATCGCGCCACCGAACGGTTGGAAGCGCAGCGACGGCTGATGCCCAAATTGACCGACCTGTCCGCCCCGCACCAGCAACGCACGGATGAACTGGCCGAACGGTTGCGCCAGTCGCTCAGGACGCGGGTCGGCAAGGCGGAACTTGCCTTTTCCGGCCCCGTCCGCATGCTGCATCCGCGTCTGCTGGTACGGCGGGTGGATCAGGGGCAGCAAAGGCTGGACGCGCTCGCGCGGCTGGCGGGCAGCCTGCATCCCGAAGCGCCGTTGAAACGCGGCTTTGCCCGGGTGACCGATGACCAGGGCAAGACCATCCTGTCGCGGGCGGCGGCGCTTCAGGCGGGTGAGGTCGGCCTGCGCTTTGCCGATGGCGAGGTCGGTGCCACGGTGCATGGCGCGGCGGCACCCCCCAAAACTGCCACGCCCAAGCCCCCGCGTATCGCGCCAAATCAGGGCAATCTGTTTGACGGCTAAAGCCCGTCATTGCCCATTCATCCACATTGCGCCATAATAAGGGGATGTTGATGTCGAGCAAAAACAAAGTCGCCCGCCTGCACTATATGGCGAATGGATTCCGCTTGCTAAGCCCGGGGGACCATGTGCTGTGCGCGGTCACCGGACAGGCCATTGCGCTGGATGAATTGCGCTATTGGAGCGTGATCAAGCAGGAACCTTATGCCAGTGCGGAAATCTCGACGCGGGCGACGCTCGGAAAAGGGTAAAGACCCGGTGCGCGGTCGCGGCTCGGTCCTGATGATCGCTTTTGCAGCGCTTGCCACCTGCACCGCGACACCGCCACAGGCATCCACCCCTGCGCGCGGCACGCCTGTTCCGGCAGAGCGTCCCGTCCCTGCGCCTGCACCCGTGCGCTCCGCCAGCGTGCCCGCCGACAGCGCACGGCCCGATTTCTGGTTTTCTGCCCCCGCTGTGCAGGGCGGCCTAGTCACCGCACGGGCGCCGGGCGGGGCCAGTGCGGTCCTGTTCAACGGTACCGAGCTTCCCCTGACCCCCGACGGCTTTTTCCTGATCGGGTTTGACCGCGATGCCGAAAACAGCGCCAGCCTTGTTGCCCTGTTTTCCGACGGCCAGCGCAAGGATCATTATCTTGCCGTCGCACCGGGCAACTGGAAAATCGAACATGTTGCCGCCAACCCGACGGGTGGTGCAAAAACCACCGAGGAATTTCAGGCGCGACGCGGACCGGAACTTGCCCGCATCAACGCCGCCCGTGCCATTCGCGTGGTAAGCGATGGATGGCGGCAGAATTTTATCCGTCCGGTGGCGGGGCGGATATCCGGACTGTTCGGGGCGCAGCGCATCTATAATGGCACGCCCGGCAGCTATCATAGCGGTATGGACATTGCCGCGCCTGCCGGTACCCCCTTTGTCGCGCCCGCCGATGGTATCGTCACCCTTGCCGCTGCAGATGACGTCTTCACGCTGGAAGGGCATTTGCTGATGATTGATCACGGCATGGGCCTTAACAGCGCATTCCTGCATTGTTCCGCGCTTTTGGTGCGCGAAGGCGATGTGGTGAAACAGGGGCAGATTATCGGCACAGTCGGTGCCACCGGCCGGGCCAGCGGCCCGCACCTGCATTGGGGCATGAAATGGAATAGCGCGCGGATCGACCCGCGACGGGTGATCCCGGCCAGCTAAAGCAGGGGGGAAAAGGCATGGAGCCGCCCCTGTTATCGCCCCTGTTATCGCTGCTGTGTCCGCCAAACTCCGGCTTATTTTAGCGCGATTCCAATGGCGCGGGTGCGACGCCCAATGTTGCCAGCTGCGCCTTTGCACTGGTTGCCTGACGGCTGTTCGGGGCGAGGGACAGGACCTGTTCCCATTGTTTGCGCGCGGTGCTGTTGTCACCGGCGGCAATGGCGATATTCCCAGCCTCCAGCGCAACCGCAGGATCTTTTGGCGCGAGCGCCGCCGATGTCTGGATAAAGGCCAAGGCTTCGGAAAGCTTATCTCCGCGCCGCGCAAGCGTGGCCGATAGCAGCCATGCGGTCGCATTTTCAGGGGCCAGCGTGCGCGCCGATGCCAATGCCTTTTCGGCTTCCGCATTCCGGTTGAGCGCGACCAGCGCGCGGGCGCGGTCGATTTCACCGTCGGCGCGCTCGCCCTTGTCCAGCATGGGCGTGGCCAGCGCCTTGTCCAGCGATGCCAATGCACTTTCCATTTGGCCCGCGGCGATGGCGGCATTGCCCGCCTGTGCCCAGAAACGCGCCGACCGGCTGTCGGCTTTTGCTTCTGCGCCCTTGGCGGCTTCGGCGAATATTGTCGCCGCCAGCTCGAATTCGAAATCGGTTGCCAATGCAAATCCCTGACAGGCGCGGGCGAGATAATGCCCGCTTTTCTGCGTCCATTCACTTGCCTGCGCCATGGCCGACGGCGCGTCGGTTCGCGCCAGTTTCAGGCATTCACTGAACTGGATTTCGTCAAGCGTCGGCAAAGGCTGCGCTGATGCAGGCACCGCCGACTGGAGAAGGAGAGAAAGCAGAAGCATAAATTATCCAAAATGTGGACGCGGCGGCCATCCGCGTCAGAGTTTTGCCACCACATCGATCAATAATGCAATGTCCTGGTCGCGCGAAAGACGGTGGTCGCCATCCTTTATCAATATCGTCTGCACCTCTGCTGAACGAAGCTGCGCGGCCAGCTGTACCGAAATGTCCCAAGGAACGTCGGGGTCCTGTTGCCCATGAATCAGCCGTACCGGGCAGTTAATGGCGATGGCGCCGGTCAATTGCAGATTGTCCTGCCCCGATTGCCAAAAGGCGTGCGTCACCACCATGGGGTCATAGCCATAATCGCTTGGCCGTTCGATCCTGCGCTTTTCCAGCAAGATCGCCTTATCGGCTACGTCAAAATCCCAGTCTGTAAAATCAGGCGCTGCCGCGATACCGACCAGCGCCCGGACTTGGTCACCAAGCGCTTGCGCCACCAGCAGCATTAACCAACCGCCCATGGACGACCCGATGATGATGATTGGCCCCGTGACGACCGCAGCGATGACCGCGCAAACATCGTCGCGCCAGACATCAAGGGTTC
>CAZAWL010000159.1:0-5390 GCA_964488705.1 uncultured Sphingopyxis sp. | reverse complement strand
TCGGCTATTTGCCGACAATACGCATTCCCCCGGCCATGGAGCGCGGTGACTGCCGCCTGTCGGTCGCCCCTGGTAGTAATTTGCAAATAGAGTTGTTCCGGGATGGGACAGGAACGGCACTGGCGACGGCGGTCGTCAGCTTTCTCGTCGACCCGTTCGGCATCGTGTTCGACAGTGGCGACGGCACACCTGTGCCTGGCGCCGTCGTGACGTTGATTGACGATACGACCGGCCAGCCGGCGCAGGTTTTCGGCGATGATGGCGTATCCGCATACCCGAACAGCATCGTCACCGGGTCCACGGTGACCGATTCCGGCGGCCAGACCTATGTGTTTCCGCCGGGGGACTATCGTTTTCCCTTTGTCGCACCGGGGCGATACCGGCTCGTCGTGTCGCCACCCACGCCCTATAGCTGGCCATCGACAGCAACGCTGGCGGAATTGGCCGCATTTCGGCGTCCTGACAATGGCGCACCCTACACGTTGGGCGATTTCAGCTTTGGTGCGGCCTTCGACCTGGTCACGCCCGCGCCCGTGCGCGTCGACATCCCCATCGACCGACCCAATGCCGCGCTCACTTTGACCAAGAGCGTGAGTAGCGCGGAGGCTGTGGCGGGCCAAACCGTCCAGTACCGGATCAGCGTCGCCAACCGCGACGGGCGACGGACGACCGGACCCATAACCGTTACCGACACATTGCCGCGCGCCGTCAGGTTGCGGGTCGGCTCCGTGCGCTATGATGGTGTTCCGGCCAACGCCGTGACCACCCCCGATGGCCGACAATTTACCGTTCAAATACCGGGCCTTGCGCCGGGAGCGACCGGTGTCTTGACCTATCTGGGCGAAGTGCGCCCCGACGCTGAACCGGGGGACGCGGTCAACCGTGCCACGGCCGCGGACAATCGCGGGTCGGTGTCCAATACAGCGGAGGCGCTGCTACGGGTTCGCCGCGACGTGCTGGGTGATCGTTTGACGATTATCGGGCGGGTGACGGACGGCGGCTGCGGTCAAGACCCAGGCGACCGTGCCGGTATCGCCGGCGTCCGGGTGATGATGCAGGATGGCCGGTTCGCGGTCACCGACAGCGACGGGCGCTACCATTTTGAGGGCGTCCTGCCGGGCCTGCACGTTGTCCAGATCGACCCATCCACCCTGCCCGGTTCGCATGTTCCGGTGCATTGCGGGCTGGATTCGAGCACGGCGGGCAGCGCCATTTCCCGCTTTGTCGATGGCCGTGGCGGGTCATTGCGCCGCGCCGACTTTCAGGCCGTCCCCATCACATCGGCGGAGGCACCAGCCGATGCCGTAACCCGCACAACTACGACTGTTGCCGCGCCGGTACGCCCGGCTGCCGTTGATGGCATTGCTGCGGCGGGCGGTGGCATTGACCTGTTTGCCGGGCAAAGTGCTGGGCTTGAGTGGCTGTTCCCGTCCGCAGACCATAATCCGCGATCGCCCGCGATCCGCATCGCGATCAAGCATCTGCCGGGCCAGATCATCACCTTGACGCATGACGGCGCGCCCGTCGACGGCCTCAACTTTGAGGGTACGCAGACGTCGCCGGATGGCAGTTTCCGGATCAGCCTGTGGCAGGGCGTGGAAATCCACGACGGCGCGAATAATTTCGTCGCCCGTGTCACCGACGCTGAAGGTGCGCCGGTGGGCGAACTGAGCCGCACCGTCCATTTGTCGAGCGGTGCCCTGAACGTCAATTTCGTGGCGGATCAGTCTTTGCTGGTCGCAAACGGGCTCAACAGGCCAGTGGTCGCCGTCCGCCTTACCGACCGTCACGGCCGCCCCGTCAGGAATGGCGTAGTTGGCGAAGTGCGCGTCGCGCCGCCCCATCGTGCAGCCGCCGAACTTGATGCCGAACAGCAGCGGCAATTGTCCGGTCAGGACCGCGGCCCTACCAATTGGCGTATCGTTGGCGATGACGGCATGGCCTATATCGAGCTTGCACCGACGACCGCGTCGGGTGCTCTGCGGTTGAACTTTCTGTTCCGCGAAGATCAGATCGTACGCGAACAACAGCTCGACCTGTGGCTGAACCCCGGCGATCGCCCCTGGACAATCGTGGGTTTTGCCGCGGGTACCGTGGGCTATAACACGCTCGACGACCGTATGGAGCCGGTGGCGGAGACGCTGCCGAGCGACAATGTCGACGGCCGCATCGCGCTGTACGCCACGGGCCGGATATTGGGCCAGTGGCTGCTCACAATGTCTTATGACAGCGACAAAGCCGCCGACGAGGCACGGTTTGGCGGCGTCATCGACCCACGCGCCTATTACACCATTTATGCCGACCGGGCAGATCAGGGCTTTGACGCGGCATCGGTACGTAACCTGTACCTGCGCCTTGAACGGCCGCAGTTCAATGCCCTGTTCGGTGATTTCGAAACCGGCATCGATGACCCCCAACTGGCCCGTTACCAGCGTGCGCTGAACGGCGCGCGGGCGGAATATCGCGGCCCGCAATTCGCCGCGACAGCTTTTGTCGCCGACACGCCCTTTCGCCATCGGCGCGACGAATTGCAGGGCAACGGCCTTACCGGACCCTATCAGCTCGGCGCGCGCGACATCCTTGCCAATAGTGAGCGGATCATCATCGAAACGCGCGATCGGCTGCGGTCTGACCTCATCATCGACCGTCGCACGCTGACGCGCCATATCGACTATGATATCGACTATTTCGCCGGGACGATCCGTTTCCGTGAGCCGCTGTTGAGCCGTGACAGCAGCCTCAACCCGCAATTCCTCATCGCCGATTATGAAGTGGACGGCGTTGGCCAACGCGTCGTCAATGCCGGCGGCCGGGTCAGCTGGACTAGCCCCGACGGGGCACTGCGCGTCGGCGGCACGATAATTCATGACGAAGATGACAGCGGCAACACCGATCTGGGCGGCGTCGACTTTCGCTGGCGCCCCGACGCCAGCACCGAATTGCGGGCCGAATTCGCGGTGACAGACAATGACACAGCGACCTCGACCGGGCGCGCCAACGCCTGGCTGGTCGAAGCGGAGCATCACGGTCAGGCATGGGACGTGCTGGCCTATGCCCGCGAACGCCAGGGTGGCTTTGGCGTCGGCCAGTTGTCGTCCGCCGGCGAATCCAGCCGGCGGGTCGGAATCGATGCAAAATACCGGCTGGGTGATGCCCTCTCCCTCCTCGCCTCGGGGTGGCAGGAAGATTATCTCCAAACCGGTGCCCGCCGCCGCGCCGCACGGCTGACCGGCGAATGGCGATCGGGCGACACCATGCTGCGCGCCGGGCTGACACATGCTGACGACCGCTTGTCCAATGGCGATCGCAACCGCTCGACGCTGTTGCAGATGGGTGGCAGTCAGCGGCTGCTCGGCCAGCGGCTGGAATTGAGTGCGCAGACCGAATTTGCGCTGGGCGGCGCGGATGCGAGCGTCGATTTTCCCGCACGCCATACCTTTGGCGCACGCTTCTCCATCAATCAGGCAGTAGCGCTGACCGCGACCTATGAGCTGGCCGATGGCGGCAATGTCGATGCGCGGACATTGCGGGTCGGCGTTGACGTGCAACCATGGGAGGGTGCACGCGCATCCTTGTCGGGTGGCGAACAGTCGCTCGGTGAATTCGGCTCACGCTCCTTTGCCGCCTATGGCTTGCGTCAATCGGTGCGCCTGTCGGAACAGATTGCCATTGATGCGAGCATCGACGGTCAACGCACGCTTCGCGGGATCAGCATCGCCGACATACTCGACCCGGCCCATCCGGTCGCTTCGGGCGGCTTTCTGGCCTCCGACGGCAGTATTACCGAAGATTTTCTGGCCCTGACGGCCGGCGCGACATTCCAGTCAGAGCGGTGGAGCATTGCGCTGCGCGGTGAATATCGCGACGGAGAAATTGCCAATCAATATGGCGTGACCTTTGGCGCCCTGCGCCGGATTGGCGAGGGGCGGGCGCTTGGGTCGCTGATCAGCTGGACCCGCGCCGACAGCCGCATCGCTGCGACGACGAACGTGGTTCAGGCCGAACTGAGCTGGGCCCATCGCGCCGCCGACAGCCGTGTCAGCTGGCTCGAAAAGCTGGAATTCCGGCTTGACGATGTCCGCAATGCCGTCGCCGGCTTGCCCGGCCCGCTTGGTGGCCCTGCCCTGACCGTCAGCGGCGACGTGCGTTCGCGGCGGGTGATCAACAGCCTGGCCATCAACTATACGCCGCTGACGTCACGCGACGGCCTGTGGCGCGAAAGCGGCGAATATAGCCTGTTCTGGGGCGTGCGATACGCCAGCGACCGCTTTGGCGCCGACGACGTGTCGGGCTGGTCAACCGTGGTAGGCATTGATGCGCGATTCGACCTGCGCGACCATGTCGGTGTCGGTATCGCGGCCAATGGCCGGATCGGAACCGATGCGCGGGCCAATGCGTGGAGCATCGGTCCCCAGATCATCTTTACGCCAATGACCAACGCCAATGTCGTCATCGGCTATAACTTCAACGGCTATAATGACCGGGATTTCGAAGAAAGCCGGTACAGCCGCAGCGGGATCTACGCCACGGTGCGGCTCAAATTCGACCAGACCAGCCTGCGTGCGCTCGGATTTTAATCCGCGAACAGTAGAACCGGCGTCTCGACCAGTTTCTTGACCGCCTGCACATAGCTGGCCGCATCCCAGCCATCGACGACACGGTGGTCGCAACTGATCGACAGGTTCATCAACTTGGCGCGGCGGATTGCATCGCCACCGCCCGCGCTGCGTTCGAACACCGGGCGCTCGACAATGCGATTGGGCCCGATAATCGCTACCTCTGGCCGATTGATGACCGGCGTCGTCGCCACGCCGCCAAGCGGTCCCAGCGACGTGATGGTGATGGTCGAACCCGACAATTCTTCGCTCTTTGCCTTGCCCGTGCGCGCAGCCTCCGACAGGCGCGCAATTTCTGCCGCCAGTTGCCAGACATTCATGCTTTGGGCGTTGCGGATGACCGGCACCATCAGGCCCGCGTCGGTTTGCGTCGCCATGCCCATGTGCACCGCACCATGACGTGTGACCACGCCGGCGTCATCGTCATAGCGCGCGTTGAGCATCGGAAATTGCGGCAAAGTGCGGCAAATGGCGACGATCAGAAATGGCAACAGCGTCAATTTGGGGCGTTCGCCGCGATTGGCGTTCAGGTCGGCGCGCATCGCCTCGAGCGCGGTGACCTCCATCTCCTCCACATAGGTGAAATGGGGAATGTGGCGCTTGGCCGCAGCCAT
This sequence comes from uncultured Sphingopyxis sp., assembly GCA_964488705.1. GTDB lineage: Bacteria > Pseudomonadota > Alphaproteobacteria > Sphingomonadales > Sphingomonadaceae > Sphingopyxis. The sequence continues at coordinate 160 of CAZAWL010000159.1, read as the reverse complement.
ATTTTCGGCAATGCGGCGGCGCATGCCGATGACCCGGATGGCCTCGTCCGCCCGCACGGTCGCGGGCGCGGAATAACCCATTTGGCGATTATACCGCAAGTAGCCATCCAAATCAGCATGGCGGATGCGGCCATCCTCGCTCGGCCGCACATCGGCAAGG
>CAZAWL010000158.1:0-5429 GCA_964488705.1 uncultured Sphingopyxis sp. | reverse complement strand
GCTTCGGCCGGGGCACCCTGTGGAAGGGCGACAGAGGGCGAATTGGCCGGAGTTGGCACCGCATCGGTGCCGCCCATATCGGGAGCGGGGACGGCGGGAGCGGCTACATCGGGGGCGGGTTGGGGTTCACGCCGCGCGAGGCCAGCCTCCAGCCGCGCCAGCAAGATGTCCAGCCGCTCGTGCGACAGATCTGCGGCCGCCACCGGGGCGGCAACCTGGGGCGGCATCGACAGTGGGTCGTCCGGGGCCGCAGCGGGCCCATGGACCACCGGTTCGGCCAGCGGCGGCACCGGGTCGGTTTGCGCAACGGGGGGCATCGGCCATGCGTCGGCAACAGGGTCCGCTTGCGGCGGATCGGCCAACGCGCTGTCCGGCGTCATCGGCGGGGCATCGGCAAAGCTGTAGTCGAGCAGCAATTCTTCATCATCGTCGATCAGGCCGTCAGCCGCGTCCATCACCACGGGGGCGCTATCGGTTGACCAGCCCGGCATATCCGTATCGCGCGGAATGTCGGTCGCCGCCGAAAATGGCCGCCGCGCCGGCGCATCCGGGTGCCGGTCCGCCGACCGCAATACCGGCGCATCCGCATCATCGTCGCGACCGATGCCGCGGACATGGTCGAGCAATTGGCGCAGCGTCCACCCATTGGCGACGACGCCAAAGACGCGCCCGAGTAACCAGCCAAGCCCGGCGCCGATCGCGCCCAGGACAAGCGCACAGACGATGCGCGACAGCCAGCCAAAGGGCGGCACCGCAGCCGGGAAAAGCTGATCGAGGTAAAGCTGGAATGCGATGGATTGGGTCAGCGCGGTCGGCAGGGCGAAGCCGATGAGGCCCAGCAGCAACGCCATCGCGCCCGCGCAACCGGCACGGCCATAGGGGACAGCGACGCCGTCAACGCTGTTTCCGCCAGTATCGTTCGCAAACATCATGCCTGTCTCACCATGTCGCCGTCGCGGCCGGTTGGGCCGGAGGGCGAGAATCGTGCCAGCAATTGCTGGTAAACCGGGTCATAACGACGAATGTTTGACGACCAGTTACGATCCGTTTCCACAAATTTCCGTGCCGTGGCCCGCCGCGCGTCCCAGCCGTCGCGCTGCTGCAACATCGTGACCACCGCCTCGGCCAGGCTTGCGGGGTCGTCCGGCGCGAACAGGCTGCCGGTTTCGCCGTCGGTGATCAGTTCGCGATGACCGCCAATATCCGATGCGGCCACCAGCCGGCCTTGCGCCATCGCCTCCAACGGCTTGAGCGGCGTCACCAGTTCGGTCAGGCGCATGGCCTTGCGCGGATAGACGAGGATGTCGATCAACCCGTAATAGGCCTCTACCCGGTCATGCGGCACGCGCCCGACAAAGCGGATAGCGTCACGCACCGGGGCCGGCGATGACTGTACCCGGGCCGCCAGCGCTCGTTCCATCGGCCCGCCGCCGACCAGCACCAGGCGCAGGGCGGGTTCGGCCGCCAGCATGTGCGGCATGGCGTCGATGAGGATGTCGAGCCCCTCATAATCGTAAAAGCTGCCGATAAAGCCGATGACCGGTCCATTGCCGAGCGCCAATGACTGCGCCAGCGCATCATCACGCGCCGGTGGCTGTCCGAACAGGTCGAGATCGACGCCATTGGGCGACACCATGATCTTGTCCGGTGCGATACCGCGGGCGATGAGGTCGCTGCGCAGCCCTTCGCAAATCACGGCGACGGCATCAGCCCGCTGCACCGCGCGCGTTTCGAGCCACCGCGTCATCCGGTATTTCAGGCTGCCTTCGACGCCGGTGCCATTGCCGACGGCGGCATCCTCCCAAAAGGCGCGGATTTCATACAGCAAAGGCAGCCGATGGCGCCGTGCCACGCGTGAAGCCGCCATCGCCGTCAGGACCGGCGAGTGGGCGTGGATGATATCGGGCCGAAACATCGCCACGACATCATCCATCTGCCGCGCCAAAGCGCGCACTTCGCGCAATTCCCTGACGGGGCTGACCCCCTCAGGCTTGCCGGGCGTCCGGAAAAACCGGATCCCGTCCTCCACTGCCTGATCCGGACCGGGCAGCGGATGACGCTGGCTGGTCAGGCCGGCGACATCCCACCCCTGCGCCATCTGGGCCTTGATGATGGCGCGCGTGCGAAAGCTATATCCGCTCTGCGCGGGCAGGCTATGGTCGAGAATATGAAGGACGCGGGTCATCTGGCCCTAGTGGCAAACAATGTTTAATCTGGCGTCAACCCCATTTCGCCTATTGGGACATCATGATCGACGGCTTTGCCATAGTCCTGACCCATGCTTTGCTGCTCGTGGCCTATTGGCTGCTGCGCAATCGCGACGACCTCGACGACGGTGAACCGGTGCACGAACGCCACCGCGCGCCTGGCTTTGGCTGGCGCGGCGGAGCGGACTGACCCGCGATGCGCGATCTGTTTCTGGCAGCATTTTTGGCGGCGGCGCTGTTTCTGTCGCTGCGGCGCCCGTTCCTGTTTGTCCTGACTTTTTGCTATGTGGACATCGTCGCGCCCCAGCGGCTGAGCTTTTTCCTGCTCAACAACATCCAGCTGTCGCTCATCATGTTCGTGCTGGCGATTGGCAGCTGGCTGGTCGCCGACAGCAAAAAGGGAACGCGCATCGACCATTTGCAGGGCGTGCTCGTCCTGCTGCTCATCTATTGCGGAATCACCACCATTTACGCCGATTTTCCGGCCGAAGCGCAGGATAAATGGTCATGGGTGTGGAAAGCGCTGCTGTGGTCCATTTTCCTGCCATTGACGCTGCGCACCAAATTGCGGCTGGAGGCGCTGATGCTGGTGATGGTGCTGAGCGCGGGCACCCTCGCCATCGCCGGCGGACTGAAAACGGCGACTGGCGGCAGCGGCTATGGCTCATTGCAATTGCTCGTCGACGACAATAGCGGCCTGTTCGAAGGCTCGATTTTCTCGACCGTGGCCATCGCCATCATCCCGATGGTCATCTGGCTGGCACGCTATGGCACCATCTTCAAACCCAGTCCGCCGGTCTGGATCTTTGCAGCAGCATTGGTCTTTGCCTGCCTGTTGATTCCCGTCGGCACACAGGCGCGCACAGGGCTGGTCTGCGCGGCCCTTTTGTTCCTCCTGTTCCTGCGCGATACCAAGCGGCGGTTGACCTATATCGCGGCACTGGGTGCGCTCAGCGTTGTCGCCCTGCCCTTTCTACCGTCCGCCTTTTCGGCGCGCATGGACACGATCGCCAATTATCAGGCCGATGAATCGGCATCGACCCGCGTTGCCGTTTGGGCCTGGACGTGGGACTATGCGCTCGACCACCCCTGGGGCGGGGGCTTTGACGTTTATCGTCAGAACGAGTTGCAGGTGAACAAGGTGATCGTGCGCAACAGCGGCGGTCAGGTCACCCGCGAAATCGTGCCCTATACCGACCGCGGGCGCGCGTTCCACAACAGCTATTTCGAGATGCTGGGGGAACAGGGCTTTGCCGGGCTGGCGCTGTGGCTGTACCTGCAAATCACCTGTCTGGTGCGGATGGAACGGCTGCGACGCCGTTATCGCGACCCCGCCTTTGCCGACGAGTGGATCCGGCCGATGGCCACATCGTTGCAGGCCTCCCACCTCGTCTATCTGCTCGGCTGCATGTTCGTCGGCATCGCCTTTCAGCCCTTTGTCTATATGGTGATCGCGCTCCAGATCGGCCTGTTCACCTATGTCAAGCGACGCGAGGATGAGGCGCGCTGGCGGCCGCTGGCGGTCGATGTCGCCGCCGCGATCCCGCCCCAACCGGGTCCGGCGGGTCCGGCCAGTGCGCCATTGCCGCATCGGGCGGGTTAAGGTCAAACCTCGTTGATCGCACCGACGCACTGGCCAGCCGGCCACGTGTCGCCTATGTCGGGCCGCATGACTGCGACGACGACCAATACCGCCGACCCCGCTGCGGCAACTGCCACCCCCCTGTCCATCGATGAACTGTCGACCGCACTGTCCAGCGGGGCGGAACAGACGGCCATCTGGGTAAAGGATCACAGCGTCGGCATCGCCGTCGCGCTGGTCCTCGGCATCCTGCTCTATGCCGCGCTCGCCTTTTGCCGGCGCTGGGCGGTGCGCCGGGCGCGTGAAGCAACCGGAACGCTGACCGTCACCGATATCCTGGTCCGGGTTGTCGCCAAGACCCGGTCGTCGGTGCTCGCGATCATCACCCTACGCGCCGTCGCCGACATCGCCAACCCGCCATCGCCGGTGCTCGGCGGGCTCACTATCTTGTGTACCATCGCGATTGTCGTGCAAGTGGCGATCTGGCTGCGCGAAACCCTGCTTGGCTTCATTCAACGGCGTGCGGAGGATGGCGACAGCGAAACGCTGGTCAACGCCATGGGCATTATCCGCCTGCTGATCAGCGCCGTGTTGTTCGCCGTTGCGGCGATCGTCATTCTCGACAATCTGGGGGTTAACGTCACCGGCCTGATTGCGGGGCTCGGCATCGGCGGTATCGCCATCGGCCTGGCCGCCCAGGGCATTTTTTCCGACCTGTTCGCTGCTTTGTCGATCATCTTTGACCGGCCATTCCGCAATGGTGAGGTCATCAAATGGGACAACACCATCGCCCGGGTCGAACGCATCGGGCTCAAGAGTACCCGGCTGCGGTCGATCAACGGGGAATTGCTGGTCGTTTCGAACACCTATCTGCTGGGCAAGGAGATATCGAACTTTGCCCATCTGACGCGGCGGCGTGTGCAATTGCTGATTGGCGTCGTCTATCAGACAACGCCGGAACAGCTGCGCGCACTGCCCGCCCTGCTGGAGGTGCAAGTGACCACGCTCGGGCACGAGTTCGTGCGTTCCAGCCTGACCGGCTTTGGCACATCGAGCATCGATTTCGAGCTCCTGTTCGATGTGCACAGCGATGACTATGACGTCGTTGCTGCCGCACGCACCGATGTCGCCGTGCGGCTGTTCGAAGCGATGCATGCCGCCGGCTATCAATTCGCCTATCCGGCTCAGGTGACCTTCACCGCCGACCCCGACGGCACGCTGGTTTCGCCCTGGCCGCCGCAGGCAAAATAATCAGCCCCTTGAATTATCTGCCGCGCGGGTGAAGGGTAACGGGGAACCGCAAACAGGGACGGTGGAGCGAATCGCCCCTTTTGCGCGACCGGCGCACATACCGTGCCATTGAAAATAACGAACAGGGCAACAGGAAGGATCGGCCGATGGCGACAATCACCCCGCAAGCAATGACCGAACTGGTCGGCCAAAATCTCGGCACGTCGGAATGGGTGCTGGTGGATCAGGCGATGATCAACAAATTCGCAGATGCCACGGGCGACCATCAGTTCATCCACGTGAATGAGGACATGGCCAAGATGACGCCCTTTGGCGGCACCATCGCCCATGGTTTCCTCACCTTGTCGCTGTTTCCCCTATTGTCCGCCAAGTCGGATTGCCCGCGGCCC
>CAZAWL010000157.1:0-5432 GCA_964488705.1 uncultured Sphingopyxis sp. | reverse complement strand
CCATCTATGAGGCGCGCGGGATTGTGAGCCGCGTTGACGGCATGGCGGAGATGGACGCCGTGACCAAAGCGATAGAGGCCATTCTCAAACCCGCCTGATGCTGCCATTATCGCCCTGCCGCTATCGGGAGTGGGGCCTATGCAAACATCCATCATCCGCCGCATCGTCATGACTTTGCTGCTGTGCGGGCTGGCCTCGCCCGCTGCGGCGGAGGTTGAATCGATCGATGCAAACGGCTTCGTCGTTGCCATCAGCCGCGAAGCGCACCTTCCGCCCGATCAACTATGGGCACAGCTGCAGAACCCCGCCGCCTGGTGGTCTGACGCGCACACATGGAGCGGTGACGCCGACAATATGCGGATGGACGCCCGCGTCGGCGGCTGCTGGTGCGAACGGGTCGGCGAAGGCGAGGTGGAGCATGGCCGCATCATCCGCATCGACGCCGACCGTGCCATCATCATGGTCGCCGACCTTGGCCCGCTCAGCGGTGCTGCGGTCAGTGCCCGGCTGAGCTGGAGCGTCGATTCGAACCGAGTGACGATCCGTTATGCCGTGTTCGGCCGCCTGCCCATGCCCGCAGACCAACTTGCGCCGCTCGTCGACCGGGTATTGACGCAGCAGCTCGAACGGCTGGCCGCGCTACCCGCCGGCTAAGGTTTCGCGGTCGCGGCAATCCTCCACCACCCGGGCAATCTCCGGCCGCGTCGGCAGGATGACAGGGGCCATGCCCGTCGCTTCGACTAGAAATCGGCCACGCGAATAGATGATCTGGTCCCACAACGGGTCGCGGGCGGATGCCGAACCATAGAGCGACGGTGCCGGCCCGCCCACGCGCGTCCCGGTCAAATCGCGCCGGGCAAAACTGGTGCGCACCGCCATTGCCGCCGCGCCTTCGCCCGGTTCACCAAACCGGGCGATGACAATCTCTGACGAGGAACAGCCGATGAGCGCGATGGCATCGCCGCCCCCATCAACGAACACTGCGCTGAAACCCGATGTGGTTGGCCGCCGCTGCCAGCTGCCCGGTGTCAGCGGGTCGACGCTCCAGTCCCCCGCATGACGGTCGGACACCGGAGCGGCGGTAGCCGGTGCCGCTGGCGCTGGTGCCGGGTACAGCACGGGCGTCGGTGCCGGCGTGGCGCGCTGCGGTGCCACACAGCTCGCCAGAGCCGGCAATATGGTGAGCGGGAGGAGGTATCGGACCATGGTCAACCTATGCCGTGCCCATCGGCGGGCGGCAAGCGCTACGGCGACGGCGCGTGGGACAATGGCGGCAATTGCCAATCGATGGCCGCGCGCCCCTGTGCCGTCAAAAAGTCATTCGCCCGTGAAAAGGGGCGGCTGCCAAAGAATCCGTTATGCGCCGATAATGGCGAAGGATGGGCCGACCGCAGCACCAGATGGCGGCCCGAACCGCCACCGTCGGCAATAAAGCCGGCTTTGCGCTGGGCATAGGCGCCCCACAGGAGGAACACCGTCGGCACCGGCCGCCCTGCTACCAACCGGATGACGGCGTCGGTAAATTGTTCCCAGCCGCGCCCCTGATGCGACGCGGCCTGCCCTGCCTCCACCGTGAGCACGCTGTTGAGCAAGAGCACGCCCTGCGCCGCCCAGTGCGCCAGATGGCCGTGCGGCGCGGGCGCGATGCCGAGGTCGTCGCGCAGTTCTTTGTACATGTTGATCAGCGAAGGCGGCGTGCGGACGCCCGGTTGCACCGAAAAGGCGAGGCCGTGCGCCTGCCCCGGGCCGTGATACGGATCCTGCCCGAGGATGACGACGCGCACATCGTCAAGCGCGGTCAGGCCCAGCGCCGCGAAATATTCGGCACCCTTTGGATAGATGGTTTTGCCCGCCGCCTTTTCGCCGCGCAGAAAGGCGCTGAGCGCACGCATATAGGGCGAAGAAAATTCGCCGCGCAGCCCGTCATGCCAGCTCGGATCGATCATTGCGGGCACGGCGGCGTCCATCCCCGCCGCTGTGCCCCGCCGCACCGCCAGCCGTCAATGGTGCGTCGATATTGGCAATGGCCCGGGGACATGATAGCCTTTGCCGATCAATGGCTTGATGGAGGGGAAAGGCCATGACCGAGGGAATAAAAACACCGGTCCACCTGTGGATCGTGGGTGTCGTGTCGCTATTGTGGAACAGCTTTGGCGCGACCGATTATTTCATGACGCGCACGCGTGGCGCGGCGTGGATCGACCAGATGATGCCCGGCGCGGACAGCGCGGCATTCATGGCCTATATCAACGGTTTCCCGCTGTGGGCCAGCATCGGCTGGGCGCTGGGCGTGTGGGGCGCGGTGCTGGGCTCGCTGTTGCTGCTCTTGCGCAGCCGCCATGCGGTGTTGACCTTTGCTGTGTCGTTGGTGGGCGCGGTTGCGGGTCTGGGCTATCAGTTGATGAACCCGCTCAACCTGCCTCAGGTGACAGAGGGCGCGGGCGCGGTCATGCCCTATGTCATCATCGCGATAGCGGCGTTGTTGCTATGGTATGCGCGGCGGCAACGGGCATCGGGTGTGCTGCGATAGCGTCTGTTGCGCGGCGGCGGCGCATCAGCGCCGCCCCGCCATCGCCGGAGCCTGAGTCACCCCTGTGCGCGGAGCATGGCGCGCGTCGGATAGCGGCGATCAGGCTCTATCCGTGCATTTCAGCGCCCTGCGGCCCCTCGGCCCATGTGCCATAGACCATGACGCCGTGGCCCCAGAACAGGTCGCCATCGTCAAACCAGACTTCAAAGTCGCTGCGCCCGTTGGCCGACAGGCTGGTCGGGGTGATGCGCGCACGGAATTGCGCCTCGCCGAGCGGCCCCGCCTCCTCCTGCCAGTCGCAGGCCTGCGTATAAAGGTCGCGCACCGCGACATCCTTGAGCCGCTTCAGCCAGCCCGCTTCGTCGTCGCAAAACTGGCGCGCCACCACGGCGAGCGCCGCCGCTTCGGCAAGGTCGGGCGGCGCGTCTGCTGGCGGGGGCGGTACGTCCCATTCGGCGTTGAGCGACAGTTCGACATCGGCCCCGCACCATGTGCGTCGCTGATGGAACCAGCGCCCCTCCCGGCTGAAGGTAAAGCGGCCCAGCACCGGGTCGTCGAGCGTGATGGCGTCATCCCGATCCGCCTGCGCCAGCCGGTCGCTGCGGCGATGGGCGGCAAAATCCTTTGCGACAAAGACCAGTTCGCCTACGCCGTCGATGATGCCGCTGATGATGGGGATGCGCATCGCTAAAGGCTCCAGCCAGTCTGACCGCTCACGAATAGAGCAGGAAACCGGCGCGGCGGCCCATGAAATCCGCCAGCGGCGCGGCCCACCGCCCCTCCATGTCCGCCACCGGCATCGCGGACAGGATGGCGTCGCGCAGCCAGCTTTGACCCGCGATCCGGTCGAAAAAGGGCGGCGTTCCGGTCAGGAAGGCAAAGTCGCGCGGGTAGAGGCGGGCAAGAGTCGACAACAGGGCCAGCGCCATGGTGACGGCGCGAAAGTCGCGCCGGTCGGAAACCCACAGTGCGACGCCTTCGCACGCCTCCCCCGCATATTTCGATGTCGTCGGGGTAAAAGCCATCGGGTCGACGTCCACGCCGGTGATGCGTTCGCGCAAGATGGCCTCTACCAGCTGGCCCGACTTGATCCATGGCGCGCCGATGGTTTCGAACGGGCGGGGCGTGCCCCGTCCCTCCGACACGTTAGTCCCTTCGAACAGGACCATGCCCGCATAGGCGAGGATGGCCGAGGGCGCGCGCAAATTGGGTGATGGGGGCATGAAGGGGACGCGGCCATCGACCATCACGGCGGGCCCGTCGTCACGCCGCCAGCCGGTGACGCGCATCACCTCCAACCGGGCGCCGATATTGGCTTCGGCGTTGATCATCATCGCCAGTTCGCCCAGCGTCATACCGTGGCGCAGCGCGACCGGATGGGCGCCGACAAAACTGGTGAGCGTGGGGTCGAGCACCGGCCCCTCCACCACCGTCCCGCCGACCGGGTTGGGCCGGTCGAGGATGATGATGCGCCGCCCGGCCGCCGCCGCCATCACCGCCTTGACGCTCGAAACATAGGTATAGGGCCGCGCGCCGACATCGACGAGGTCGATGATGATCGTATCGACGCCCGCCAGCATCGCGGCATCGGGTGCCCGCCGCGCGCCATAAAGGCTGAACAGCGGCAGGCCGGTGGCGTCATCACGCCCGTCGGCGACATCCTCCCCCGCCGCGGCGTGACCGCCAAAGCCATGTTCGGGGGTCCACAGCGCCTGCAACCGGAAACGCGGATCGGCCGCGAGGATGGTGGCGGTGCGCCGCCCGTCACGGCTGACCGCCGCGCCATGGGTCAGCAGCGCCAGACGATCATGGCCCGTCAGCGCCGCCAGCTCGTCGATGCGGTCGATGCCGGTCAGCAGCGGGTTGTCGACAGCGTCAGTGGCTTGGGCGGCGTGGGCGGCATCGGAGCGCCCCGCCTGTATCAGCGGCACGGCGGCGAGTGCGCCAACCAGCGTGCGGCGGGTTAGCGGCGTCATCGGGGCTGTGCCAGTCAAGCGGCGCGTTGGACGATGCCGTCGAGTTCGCCGGACCGTGCGCGGAGCACTTCTTCAATGTCCCAATGATTTTGAAGCCGCAGGAAAAAGCCGTCCGACATGCCGAAATAGCGGGCGAGCCTGAGGTCGGTTTCCGCGTCCATGTTGCTGCGGCGCGCCATGATGGATTCGAGGTGGTCAGCCGGCACGCCCGAACCGGCGGCGACGTCGGCTACGGGAATGGTGCTGCCGATCAGGAAATCTTCGCGCAGAATGTCACCCGGATGGACATTGTCCAACCGCTCGTCATCCCCGATGATAGTCCTCGATGCGGACATCGTCTGCGCCTCCATCCGACCAGCGAAACGTGATGCGCCACTGGCCATTAATCCGGACGCTATACCGCAAAGGGGTAAAGCCTTTCAACTGCTCGAAGCGATTGCCGGGGGGAATGCGCAATTCATGCAATTGCTCGATCGAATCGATCTGCAATAATTTGCGCAGCGCGGGCTGTTGAATGTCGGGCGGCAGCTTGCGGCTGCGCTGCCGATGCCAGATGCGCTCGGTCTCTGAATCGGCGAAGGAACGGATCATGCTGGCTATTCCGGACCAGCATGAGCGAGGATGATGTTGGAAATTTTCGTTGCTTCCGCATGCGTCAGATCAAACGGCACTGGCCCAATGCGGATGGTCAAATTTTCACGAATTTGAATGGGGATTACGTTTCCTGCTGCAGGTGGCATGAACGCCGACTGCGCGGCCTCGCTTCGTTCGGGCCGCTGGGTCGGTTTTCTCGTTGTGGGCTTTGGTCTTTCGGGCCCGTTCTGCTTTTCGGAGGATGCGCGCTTGCTCTGTGCGCGCCCAGCGGGACGAAACCCGACGGGATTTTCGCAATAGGCAGAGAAGTCGGCGACAGAAGTCTCAAATCG
>CAZAWL010000156.1:0-5436 GCA_964488705.1 uncultured Sphingopyxis sp. | reverse complement strand
CGCCTGAATCTCCACCAATACCGGGCGGGTTCCCTCCATCGCCGGGAATACGACGGTTCCGGCAGCAGCCTCTCCACCCCGGTCGGTGAGGAACAGCGCCGACGGGTTCGCCACCTCGTCCAGCCCGCCGCCGCCCATGGCAAACACGCCAATTTCGTCGGTGCCGCCAAAACGGTTTTTGACTGCGCGCAGGATGCGATATTGATGGCTTCGTTCACCCTCGAACGCGAGGACCGTGTCGACCATATGTTCGAGCACGCGCGGCCCGGCGAGGCTGCCGTCCTTTGTGACATGCCCGACCAGGATCAGCGCCGAGCCTCGTTCCTTCGCAAAACGGATCAATTCCTGTGCCGATGCCCTGACCTGGCTGACAGTGCCCGGCGCGCTTTCGATCAGGTCGCTATGCATCGTCTGGATGGAATCGATGATGATGAGGTCGGGTGCCGGCCCGCCGCCCAGACTGGTCAATATGTCGCGGACCGATGTTGCCGCAGCCAGCGCGACCGGGGCATCGGCATGGCCAAGCCGCGTCGCCCGCAACCGCACCTGCGCCGTCGCCTCCTCCCCCGAAATATAGGTGACGCGGCGGCCAGCCGTCGCCAGGCGTCCGGCGACCTGCAACAGCAATGTCGATTTGCCGATGCCCGGGTCACCGCCGATCAGGCTGGCCGAGCCGCCGACCAAACCGCCACCAAGAGCGCGGTCAAATTCGGCAATGCCGGTCAACAACCGCGTCGGCAACGCATCGCTGCCCGCCAGGGATTCCAGCATGATGGCCCGCCCGCCGCTGGCGAGATTATGCTTCTGGGCAAAGGCGGTCTGTGGTGCCTCTTCGACCAGCGTGTTCCATTCCCCGCAATCGACGCACTGCCCCTGCCAACGGCTGTGCGCCGCACCGCATGCCTGACAGACAAATGTCTTTTTCGCCTTTGCCATGGGCTGGCGATAGCGGGAACATGTCAGGAACACCAGTGCCGATTATCGTTCGCCTTGCTCTCTTTGACATTCATGCCATGCTGTGGCGACCGCCAGCGCGGGTTGGTCACCCACAGGAGGGGAGAGTCGCGATGCACAGGGCACAGTTGGACCGCCGCATGATGTTGGCAACGGCGGCGACATTGCCGCTATTGGCCCTGCCCGGCTGTGCAACGACGGGCGGCGGTTTTTCACTGGTCGAGGCGATCCGCCGACTGCTTAGCCTGTCGTCGCAGCGCGCCTTTGCGGCGCTGTTGCAACCGGGCGGATTTTACGACAGCTCGGTGGCGCGGATTGCCTTGCCCGACCAGTTTGCCGGCAACACATCATTATTGTCGCGCATCCTGACCAGCGCCGCGGTGCGCGACCGGCTCGCCAGAACCCTGAACGGCTTTGCAGAACGCGGGGCGGAACGTGCCGCACCCATCATCGCCGATGCGATTGGCTCCATGACCGTTGCCGACGCGCTGGCCATCGTGCGCGGCGGACCGTCGGCGGCGACGGCATTACTCGAACAGCAGCTCGCCGGTGGCCTGATTGGCGCCATGTTCCCCGCCATCGGCGATGCGATGCGAATCGCGAATGACCCGACGATCAGCCGGGCGCTGACGGCGCTTAGCGGGTACGACATCGCCGCGCTGGCACGCGACGTCACGAGCGGGGCCGACCGCGGAATCTGGCGGGCAATTGGTGCGGAGGAGGCCGCCATCCGCGCCGACCCGCAATCGACCGGGGATCCGGTTCTGACCGCCATATTCGGGCTGGCGCGGGCCGGGGGATAGGGGTCATCGCCGACCCCGGCATCAGATCCCTAGAAATGGCTGTCGATGGTGACGCTGAACACATGATCCTCGCGATCCGGAGCATCGGCGCGGAAAATATGCTGCCACGTATAGCCCGGCGCGATGCCGACGCGCGGGCTGAGTCGCCAGTGCACACTGCTGGCCAGCCGGTTGGCCGATGCGCCGGCACGCTGCCCCCATGATGTGTCATTCAACGCGCCGATAACCTCGTCCGACAATTGCACATCGGCCGACGCCGAAAGCGGCAACGTCGCCCGCATCCGGCCGCGCAGCCGCCAGCCGACCTCTCCGCCGTCATTCGGCAGCCGTTGTTCGGCACCGACACGGCCGTCAATCCGCACAGCGCCAACCTGTCCCATCCGGATCGCCAGCGTTTCGCCCAGCCGATGTTCGGTCACATCATCCCCGGCATCGACGATCGATCGCACCCATCCATAGGTAAACTGCACCGACGCGCTGGCACCCAGCGTCCGTCGGACACCGCCGCGCAGCAAAACCTGCCCGGCATCGAGCCGGTCGGGGTGAGAACGCACGATGGCATCATAGGTGAGCGAGGTTCGCGGACCGACGCGCACATCGCCGACGCTCAGCAGCCAGAACTGGGCGTCATCCTCGGCCCAGGCCGGCGTGCCCAGCGCCAGTAGCGTCAGCGCGAGCATGCGCGCGGCGTTGGTGCAGTGATTCGATGTGCGGTCCATGCCGGTCCGCTACCGGCAGCGCGCGCTTCACGCTATAGCAGAGTCGAATCAAGCCCTTCGTCTTCGCCAAAAGGACCTATCCGCGTCATGAAATTCTTTGTCGACACCGCAGAAATCGCCGACATCGCCGAACTCGCCGCGACGGGGTTGCTCGACGGTGTCACGACCAACCCGTCGCTGATCGCCAAGTCCGGCCGCGACTTCATGGAAGTGACGCGGGAGATTTGCGGGCTGGTTGACGGGCCTGTGTCGGCGGAAGTCGTCGCACTAGACCATGCCGGCATGATGCGCGAAGCGGAAATACTGCGAAAGATTGCCGACAATGTCTGCATCAAGGTGCCGCTCACCATCGACGGGCTCAAGACGTGCAAGGCGCTGACCAGCGACGGCACGATGGTCAATGTCACGCTGTGCTTTTCCGCCAACCAGGCGCTGCTCGCGGCCAAGGCAGGGGCCAGTTTCATCTCCCCCTTTGTCGGGCGGCATGACGATAACGGGTTCGACGGCATGGCGTTGATCGGCGACATCCGCCTCATCTACGACAATTATGATTTTGCGACCGAAATCCTCGTCGCATCGGTGCGCCACGGCATCCATGTGCTGGAGGCCGCGAAAATCGGCGCCGACGTGATGACCGCGCCGCCCGCCGTCATCCGCGGACTGTTCAAACATGTGCTGACCGACAAGGGCATCGAAGGGTTCATGGCCGATTGGGCCAAGACGGGTCAGTCGATCGGGTGAACGTCCCCTGCCCCAGCCGTCACGCCGGGTTCAGCTCAGATGCAGATTTACATATTGGCTGTCGTCACCATCGACCGACCGCGATTTGGTGGCCGTGTGAGCACTCGCCGTCGCAGTGGCGGTGATGGTGTAGGTACCCGCCGCTAGCGCCGTCCATTCCCCCGCCGTCGTGTTCTTGTCGCCGCAGTAAGTCGGTCCGGCGCAAGAAACGCTTGCCAATTCGAGACCATCATCCATCGTCACGTGATATGCGAGAGTGGACATAGCAACTTCCTCTACAGACAATCCGCCTCTAATTACCATGGACGGCCACTATTGGCAATTGTCCGGGCGGCACGCTGCACCCGGTTCACCAGCGGGTCGGGGCCGGGTCGATGACGCTAAAGCCGCCGCCGCGTATTTCGCTCACCTCCAGAGCGCGGACGGCTATGCCGCGATTGTCAAAGCGGAAAATGCCGTCGACACCGCCAAAGCCATCCTCCGCAAACAGGCGGTTTTGCGGGAAATTGGTGCCGGGTCGCCAATCACGCGTCATCCGCACCGTCAACAGCACCGCGTCATAGCCGAGGCTGGCGATGCGATAGGGTGCGCGGCCATAGCGCTCGCGATATCGCGTCGCCATCTGGCTGAACAGCCCGTCCGACACGCTGGCAAACCATGCGCCCTGCATTGCCGCGTTGCCGGCCAGCGCCGCTTCGGTATTCCATAATTCGGTGCCCAGAATGCGCGCCGTTGCAGCGCCACTTTCGCGCAGCAGCGGGACGGCGCGGATGGCGGTTTGACCGCTGTCGGCGATGAGCACGGCGTCCATTCCGCCGGCCGTCCGCGCCAACTGCCGCGCTGCGCCGGATAGTGCCGTTGCCGTCCGGCCATAGCTTTGCGAGGCGACGAGCGTGCCGCCGGCGCTGGTCACCGCTGCGCGCATCGCCGCGAGCGCCCGTTCGCCATAGACCGTGGCCGGCACCAACGCGCCAAAGCGGGTGACGCCCTGCGCGCGCGCGTGCGCCACGACCCGCGTCACCGCCTGACCCGGCTCAAAGCCGAGCAGATAGGTGCCGTTGCCGGCCACACTGCTGTCGTTGGAAAAACTGATCAGCGGGACGTTCGCGGCCTGGGCAATCCCCTGTACGGCGCGAACATCATCGGCCAGTAACGGCCCGAGGATCAGGCGGTTCCCCTCGGCAATCGCCTGTCGCGCCGCCGCGGCCGGGTCGGTACCGGTGTCATAGATGGTGATGCGCACCCGGTCGCTGCGGGAATCGAGCAGCGCCATGGTCGTCGCATTGGCGATGGAGGTCCCGACCGCCGCATTTTCGCCGGTTTGCGGCACGAGCAAGGCGACGCGGTGGCGGTCGGTGTCGGTCGGCAGCCCTTCGCTGACCTGGGGCGTCTCGGCGACTGGGGCCGTCGCCGGCACATCGGAACGCGGTACGATGGTCTGGCACGCCGACAGCAAAAGCGCCGCCGCACCCACTATCATGCCGCGCACCCACACCCGCACTTGCCCGGTGCCCGTCGCATCTGCCATGATCATGTCCATGTTGCCGTCTCCCTCGCCCGGTCTTTACATCGTCGCGACGCCCATCGGCAACCTCGCTGACCTGAGTCCCCGCGCCCGCGACATTTTGGCCACAGTCGACTTTATCGCCTGTGAGGATACGCGCGTGACCGGCAAGCTGCTCCACCTGTGCGGCATCAAACAGCGCATGATCCGCCACGACGACCATGCCAGCGATGCCGACCGTGCGGCACTGGTGGAGCGGCTCGCGACCCAGGCCGTAGCGCTGGTGTGCGATGCAGGCACGCCGCTTATCTCCGACCCCGGATATCAGCTGGTCCGCGACGCCAGAGCGGCGGGCCACCCGGTGACCACCATCCCCGGACCGTGCGCCGCGACCAGTGCGCTGACGCTGTCCGGGCTGCCGAGCGACCGGTTCCTGTTTGCCGGATTCCTGCCCGTGAAGGCCGGTGCCCGCGACAAGGTGCTGACCGAGCTGTCGACGGTTCGCGCCACGCTGATCTTTTACGAAAGCGGACCGCGCCTGTCGGCCAGCCTTTCTGCCATGGCCGGGGTTTTGGGCGATCGACAGGCCTGCGTCGTGCGAGAGCTGACGAAATTGCACGAGGACGCACAGACCGGTTCGCTCAGCACGCTGGCCGCGCACTATGCCACCCCGCCAAAGGGCGAGATCGTGGTTGTTGTCGCACCACCGGTCCCG
>CAZAWL010000155.1:2071-5521 GCA_964488705.1 uncultured Sphingopyxis sp. | reverse complement strand
CATTGTCGCGGCTGTCGATGGTGGTTGTGGTAATCCCCCATTTGGGCAGCAGATTGTCGGTCAGCCAGCGGCACGAACCAAAGGCCGCCCGCGCCGCCACCACATGATCGCCGCTGCTCAACTGGCACAGCATCGCGGTTGTCATCGCGGCCATGCCGGTCGCCTGCATCCGGCACGCCTCCGCCCCCTCCATCAGGGCGATCCGTTCCTCGACCATGGCGACGGTCGGGTTTTGCAGCCGGCTGTAGGTCATGCCCTGCGCGTCGCCGGCAAAGCGGGCGGCCACGGTTTCCGCATCGTCATAGGTGTAGCCGGAGGACAGAAACAGCGCCTCCGACGTCTCACCATGTTCGCTGCGCCAGGTGCCTCCACGCACCGCGCGCGTGGCGGGGCGCCAGCGGGACGTGATGGATCGGTCGAGGCCGTCGGTTTTCTTCATGTCATGTTTTTCTGATGCTGCGGCGTTCAGGTCAATGCCGCAATAGCGGCATCGCCCATTTCGCGCGTGGTCAATGTGCCGCCGAGGTCGACGGAGCGGGCGCCATCGGCCAGCGCTCGCGCGACCGCGGATTCAACGCGATCCGCGGCCTCGGCCTGGTTCAGCGAGTATCGCAGCATCATCGCGGCCGACAAAATGGCCGCCAATGGGTTGGCCTTGCCCATGCCGGCAATGTCGGGGGCGCTGCCGTGGATGGGCTCGTAAAGCCCCTTCTGATCGGAATCGAGCGAAGCCGACGGCAGCATACCGATCGAACCGACACACATGCTCGCCTGATCAGACAGGATGTCGCCAAACAGGTTGCCGGTCACGATGACGTCAAACTGCCCCGGGTCGCGGACCAGCTGCATCGCCGCGTTATCCACATACATATGGCTGAGTGCGACGTCGGGGTAATCGCCATGGGTTTCGACGACAATGTCACGCCAGAGCTGGCTCGTTTCAAGGACATTGGCCTTATCAACCGAACATAGCCGTCCGTTTCGCGCCCGAGCCGTTTCAAAACCGACACGGGCAATACGGCGCACCTCATCCTCGTCATAAGACATGATGTCATAACCCTGACGCTTGCCTTCGGCGGTCGTGCGCATCCCCTTTTCGCCGAAATACACGTCGCCGTTCAATTCGCGGACGATGACAAGGTCGATCTGTCGCGCCAACTCCGGACGAAGCCCCGAGGCACCGACCAGCTGCGCGAACAGCTTTGCCGGGCGCAGGTTTGCGAACAGGCCCAGATGCTTGCGAAGGCCGAGAATCGCCTGTTCCGGGCGCAAATACCGGTCCAAGCCGTCACAATCCGGGTCGCCAACCGCACCGAACAGGATGGCATCGGCCCTGCGCGCCAAATCCAGCGTCGCATCGGGCAACGGGTGGCCAACAGCCTTGTAAGCGGCACCCCCGACGGGCGCAGTTTCAAAGGTCAGGCCGGGCAACGCCAGCGCCTCCAGCACGCGCCGGGCCTCGTGGGTTACTTCGGGGCCTATGCCATCCCCGGCAAGAATTGCTACGTTCATCGGCTCCCCGCCTCAACCATGATCGCCAGAGGATGGAGCATCCCAAGGCGTGAATCATGGTCTCGCCTCTGGACGGAGCCTGATTCACGACTTTGTGCGACGCGCACAGCGCTCCGGACAAAGACGGTCAGCCTCTAGTGCCTGCGCGCCGTCGAGTGAAGTAGAAAGCGTGCAGATCCTGCACCGCGCTGCGCCGGTGGGTGGCGGTCCACCATGTCAGCCGACGGCACGTTCCAACCGCGTCACCATCCGTTCGCGCACCGCCAAGGGGTCGTTGCGCGCGCCATCAAACAACCTGCGCATGATAAAATAGCCAGACAGCCGCAGCCCGGTCAGCGCGTCCGACAGGGTGGGGGAGCTGCCATCCAGGATAAACGCCGGGAGCGGCAACAGCTGCCCTTCGTAACCCGATGCGGCCGTGACAGAAACCGCCGCGGCACTTTTCGGACTGACAAAGGCCAGGTCATCAACGGCGCCCGTTACGACACAGGCGTCGAGCGAAAGCCCGAAACCCAGCGCCCGAAGCAATGCCAGTTCGTACAGCACCATCATCGTCGCCCAACCGCGCGCCGACGGCGCCATGGCAATGGCGTTCAGCACCGCATCGAGCGCCGCATAAACCGCCGGATACCCCTGCCCCTCGGGCAAAGTCCGCGCCGGCAACAGCGTCGCCCATTCCATCGCGACAGCAGGCAGTGGCTCGGTCATCAATGGCGCCCTGCTCTGCACCAGTTCGACCGACAGGCTGGGCATCTGGTCTTCGCTGCGCGACCGAAACTGCGCCGCAACGATATTACCGGGGATCAGGATGGGGCGAATGCGCCGTCCGCGGCCACCGCGCACATAGCCGGTCAACAACCCATGTTCGGCGGTCATGACGCGGGCGATAACGCCATTTTCGCCATGGGCGCGGACCGCGCAGATAATCGCCTCTACGCCCAGCTGCATTGCGGAATCCTGCGGTCATCCATGATAGAAATCATAGACGGCCTGCGCCGTTGCGGCTGACACGCCGGGTGCCCGTTGGATGTCGGCCAGACTGGCGTTGCGGATGGCCCGCGCCGTCCCAAAATGCATCAACAGCGCCTTTTTGCGTGCCGGGCCGATGCCGGGCACGTCATCCAGCGGCGATGTGGTCAGCGCCTTGCTTCGTTTCTGACGGTGCGCCCCGATCGCGAAACGGTGCGCCTCGTCGCGCAGCCGCTGGATGTGGAACAGCGTCGGGCTATTGACGGGCAGCGTGAACTCCCGGCCTCCGGGCATGAAGAATGTCTCGCGCCCGGCATTACGGTCCGGCCCCTTGGCCACGCCGGCGACGGCGACATCGTCGATTCCCAATTCGCTCAGGCTCTCCAATGCCGCGCTGAGTTGTCCCTTTCCGCCATCGACCAAAACCAGATCGGGCCAGTTGCCCCCGGTTCGATCCGGGTCCTCATCCTGTGCGCGCGCAAAGCGCCGTTGGATGACCTCGCGCATCATTTCAAAATCGTCGCCGGGCGTCGTGCCGGCGCGCTTGATCGTCCACTTCCTATAGGCTGATTTGTCAAGACCCTCCGGTCCCGCGACGATCATGGCGCCAACGGCATTCGTGCCCTGAATGTGGCTGTTGTCATATACTTCGATGCGTCGTGGGGCCTCGTCCAGATCAAAGATGTCCGCCAGTTCGCGCAACAGCCGCGCTTGCGTGGAGTTATCGGCAATCCGTCGGGCGAGCGATTCCGCCGCATTGCGCCGCGCCTGCTCCATCAGTCGCGCGCGTTCTCCGCGCTGCGGCACGCTGACACTCACCTTGCGGCCTGCAAGCGCCCCCAACGCTTCGGCCAGAATCTCCGTGTCCGCCGGTTCCACATCGCTGAGAATCAGCCGCGGCGGCGGCATCGATTCGTAAAACTGGATGAGGAAACTGGTCATCACATCGGCCAATGCGACACCGGCGGC
>CAZAWL010000155.1:0-1971 GCA_964488705.1 uncultured Sphingopyxis sp. | reverse complement strand
CTGCGTCTGCGTCGAACGGCCGGATAGAAAATCTTTCGAATCCTGAACCAGTTCACGATAATCTGCCGCAGTGATGCGGCCTACACAGGGCGCGCTGCACCGCTTGATCTGGTACAGCAGGCAGGGCCGGTCGCGGTTGGCAAAAAATGAATCCGAACAGCTGCGCAACAAAAAGAGTTTCTGCAGCGCGTTCAAGGTGCGGTTGACCGAACCCGCACTCGCGAACGGTCCAAAATACTGTCCCTTCGCACGGCGCGCCCCGCGATGTTTCTGAATGCGCGGAAAATCATGGTCCTCGCGAACCAGTATGAACGGAAAACTCTTATCGTCGCGCAGCAGGACGTTATAGGCCGGGCGAAACCGCTTGATCAGCTGCGCTTCGAGCAGCAGCGCCTCCGCCTCGCTCGACGTAATCACAATTTCCATCGACCGCGTCTGCGCGACCATCCGCTGCAAGCGCTGCGGCAAACGCGCGAGCTGCATATAGGTCGCCACGCGATGACGCAGCGAGCGCGCCTTGCCGACATAGAGCACATCGCCGCGCACATCGATCATGCGATAGACGCCGGGAACCGATTTCAGCGACCGGACGACAGATTTGATGGCCGCAGCGCCCGTTTCAAAGTTTGGCCGTTCGCCGCCGCGCACACTATAGGTGGCGCGTTCCTCGTTAAAACGGTCCGGGGTTCCGGGATCATCAACTGCCATGGTTCATGCCATAGCCGGGTTGGCCGCTAGTGTGGAGTATTTGAAGTTCGCTATATTTCAGGGTCCAACATTCTTGCGAAATTCAAATCCGTAAACCACACTAGAATCAATAGGTTGCTAGTGACCCTGATGACTCTGCAGTCCGCCTGGCGCTAGCCGATTAATGGGGCGGACTTCAGATTCGGGTCACTAACCGGAAATAGGCGAATTGCGGCGGACAGGTCGCCCGCGCGACTTTTTTCGGTCAGGCTTTGCCCAGCGCGACAATGGCGTCTTCGACCAGCGGCTGGTCGGCATCAGCGCCGTGACCGGTGGCGATCAGGTCCCGCGCCGCAGCAACGGCAGCATTGGCCGCAGCGGACCGGACATCGCCGATCGCCGCGCGTTCCGCCGCAGCAATCCGTTCTTCGGCCATTTTCTGCCGCCGCGCGATCAACGTCTTGACGTCATCCTTGGCCTTGCTGACCAAAGCCGCCGCATCCTGTTCCGCGCGTTGGCGCATCGCATCGGCTTCGGCATCCAGTGCCGCCAGCTTTGCCTGATACTCACCGCGCAGCGCCTCTGCCTCACGCCGCAAAGCAGCGGCTTCATCGAGCTGGGCCCGGATGGCGGCAATGCGGCTGTCGAGCATGGCGCCGACCATCGCCGGCACCTTTTTCCACACCATCACGCCAATCAGCAGCAACATGGCCAGCGATACCCACACCGTGGCGTTCAGGATGCCAAAAACCGCAGGTTCAGCATGGGCTTCCGCGCCGGCATGGGCAGATTCGGCCAACATCAGATAAATCGCATCAGCCATGGATTTGGGCCTTCACCGCTTGCGCCAACTGAGCCGGGGCGACCGAACGGCGCGTCAATCGCTGAACCAGTGTGCCCGCAATCTCCGCTGCCACACCGTCAATTTCGGCCATGGCGGACCGTTGTGCCGTGCCGATATCGGCCTCTGCCGCCGCCAATTTCGCAGCAATATCAGCGTCGGCCTTTGCGAGACGCTTTTCCGCATCCTTGGCCGCGCTGGCCTTGGCTGCGGCCACCGCCGCCTGCGCCTCGGCGCGGGCAGCATTGGTGCGGTCCCGCCAGTCTTCTTCAATCCGGTCGGCGTCGTCGCGCGCAGCCTTGGCCGCCGCCAGATCGCCCGCAATTTTTGCATCGCGGGCATCCACGGTCGCCTCGATCTTTGGCAACATGCCGCGCCCGACGACGAGGAAAATCGCACCGAACACCAGCACCAGCCAGAAAATCTGGGAGATGAGGTACCAG
>CAZAWL010000154.1:0-5608 GCA_964488705.1 uncultured Sphingopyxis sp. | reverse complement strand
ACTATTCGGGCTATCCCGACTGTCGGCCCGCCTTTGTCGACGCCTTTGCCGCCACCGCCAATCTGGCGACCAAGGCGGGGGTGGAGGGCGACCCATTCCTGTTTGAAACGCCGCTGCTGCACATGACAAAGGCGGATATTGCGCGCGCCGCACACGACCTGGGCATCGACGCCGGATTAAGCTGGTCCTGTTATGACCCGACCGACGAAGGGCTGCATTGCGGGGCCTGTGACGCCTGCCGCCTGCGCGCCAAGGGCTTTACAGAGGCGGGGCTCAGCGACCCGACGCGGTACGCGCGCGCATGAGCTATGCGGTCAAAGAGATTTTCCTGACATTGCAGGGCGAAG
This sequence comes from uncultured Sphingopyxis sp., assembly GCA_964488705.1. GTDB lineage: Bacteria > Pseudomonadota > Alphaproteobacteria > Sphingomonadales > Sphingomonadaceae > Sphingopyxis. The sequence continues at coordinate 5,261 of CAZAWL010000154.1, read as the reverse complement.
GCGCGCAGGCCGGCCGCCGCGCCGTGTTCTGCCGCTTTGCCGGCTGCAATTTGTGGAGCGGGCGGGAGGCGGACCGCGCCACCGCGCAATGCCGTTTCTGCGATACCGATTTTGTGGGGACTGACGGGCCGGGCGGCGGCAAATTTGCCGATGCAGCCGCGCTGGTTGCGGCAATTGCCGATTGCTGGGGGGCGGCGAGCGAACGGCGCTATGTCGTGCTGACCGGCGGCGAACCGATGTTGCAGGTGGACGATGCGCTGGTCGACGCGCTGCATGGGGCGGGGTTCACGATCGCCATAGAGAGCAACGGGACGCTGGCGGTGCATCCCGGCATCGACTGGGTGTGCATCAGCCCCAAAGCGGGGACAGAGGTCGTCCAGCGCAGCGGCGACGAATTGAAACTGGTCTGGCCGCAGGACGGGATGGACCCCGACAGCATGCGGGGTTGGGACTTTGCCCATTTCCTCGTGCAACCGCTCGACCCGCGCGATGGCCGCCGCGATGAGGAGGCCGCGATTGCCCTGGTCATGCGTGATCCGCGCTGGCGGCTGACGCTGCAAACGCACAAATGGCTGGGTCTGGCCTGACCGACGGCGTCGCCGCGTCGGATTTGTTTATTTCGTCGGTTCAGCGCCGCCTGCGGGCGGGCGGATGATGACGTCGCCGCCCGAATCGGCCCCGTCTGCAGGGGGCGACGCGTCGTCGGTAGCCGTCGCATCGGCGGCTGCGGCGTCGGCGCTGGGCGCGCCGGGCAGCGCCGGGCCGGCGGCGGTGCTGGCGTCAATCGATGTGCCGTCACCGCTGGCCTGATCGAGCGTGATCATCTCGTCACTCGCGGTGCCGGGCAAAATCTCGACATTGCGCAACTGCGTGTCGGAGCTGTTGCCGCCGATCCAGTCGCATCCACCCAGGGTCAGCGCGATGCCGATCGCAATCGTGGCGGGCCAGAAGGGCGTCGATGGGCGGACTTTGGTCATGACGCTGCCTTATCGACATCCAGCGCAGAAAGGAAGGAGTCACAGTGGCGATGCAGCGCCGCGTCGACATCCGCCATGGCGGCGTCGATGCCCAGCGCGGCGAGGCTGGTCACCGGATAGTCGGCAATGCCGCACGGGATGATGCCGCCAAAATGCGTCAGGTCGGGCGCGACGTTGATCGACAGGCCGTGCAGCGTGACCCATCGGCGGACGCGCACGCCGATGGCGCCAATTTTTGCCTCGCGGCCGTCGCGGTCGTCGCACCAGATGCCGATGCGCCCCGGCGCGCGTCTCGCCACCACGCCAAAGTCGGCGAGCGTCGCGATGACCCACCCTTCGACGGCACAGACGAAATTACGGATGTCGCGGCCACGTTTGCCGAGGTCGAGCTGGATATAAGCGACGCGTTGCCCCGGGCCGTGATAGGTGTAGCGGCCGCCGCGCCCGGCCTCATAGACCGGAAACCGTCGGTCAATCAGCTCTGCGGGGTCGGCGCTCGTCCCGGCGGTATACAGCGGTGGATGTTCGAGCAGCCAGATGCGCTCCGTTCCGCTGCCGGCACCAATCGCGCTCGCCCGCGCCTCCATATCGGCCAGCGCGGTCGGGTAATCGACCTGTTCGTCAGACACCTGCCATTGTGGGCGGACCTTCATCATGCCGTCGCATATAGAGCGATTTCGAGTGAGGTGTAACCACCGAACGACTGGGAAATCGCGGAAAATGAGGGCACTGGACCGCGATTGTGATTCAATCACAATCGAACACGGTCTAGGCCGTGCTTGCCAATTGTCGAATGCATGCCATGATGGTGGCAGGGGCTTGGCCCCGCTTTCAGGGGAGTTGCGACTATGGGGAATTTCTCGATCGGCACGGCTTGGTCGGAGGGGCTGGCGATTTTGCAACGGCATGCGATGCTGTTGCTTATCCTCGTCGGCGGGACGGTTGTCGTCGCCGGCGTGATCCAGCTGTTTGTGTTTGGCATCAACCCTCAGTCATGGGCGGAACAGTTTACGACGTCGATGCAGGGGGCTGACCCGCAGACGGTGTTAACGACCATGCTGCCCGGCCTGTTGGGGGCGACCCTGTTCGCGTCGATTGTGCAGAGCATGGGGCAGTTTGCGGCCATGCGCGGCGTCCTGTCGGATGAGGGCGATATGGCAGGGTTGCTGGTTTATGGGTTGACCGCCGCCATCGTGTCGCTGGTTTTCTGGGCGATTGTCGGTTTTGCGATCGCCGTTATTCTCGGCCTGCTGCTCGTCTTGCTCGGTGCCGGCGCGATGTTCGGCGGTGATCCATCGGCCGGCGCGATGGCGGGTCTGGGGCTCGGTTTCCTGTTGCTGATCCTGCTGCTCCTGCCGATCATGCTGTGGCTGGCGACGCGGCTGTGGGTCATGCAGGCGGCGATGGCCGACCAGCGCAGCATCAACCCGCTTTATGGCCTGAGCGCCGCGTGGCGGCTCAGCAGCGGGGCGAATCAATGGCCGATGCTGGGTTATCTGTTGCTGCTGATCATCGCTGCTGTGGTCATTTTCGGCATCATCGGGGCGATTGGGGGCGTGATCTTTGGGCTGATGGGTGGACAAGTCGGCGCATTGTTGTCGACGGTGCTCACCGGTGTGCCCACCGGCATGCTCAGCATTGCCATCACCGCCGGCGTCTATCGCGCCCTGGTGCCGCCTGCATCGGGCGAGATTTTCCGCTAATCGTTCGCCAGCCTGCCCCGACCCGCAACGGGTTGGGGCAGGGCTGGCGATCAATCCCAAGCCGCCATGGGCGGCAGGCTCATCAGGATGGCGTCGATATTGCCGCCGGTCTTGAGCCCGAACAACGTGCCCCGGTCGTGGACCAGGTTGAACTCCGCATAACGGCCGCGCCACACGCGTTGTTGATGCACATCCGCGTCGGTAAATGGTGTCGCCATGCGCCGCCGGACAATCTGCGGGAAAATGTCGAGAAACGCCTCCCCCACGCCTCGCGTAAAGGCGAAATGCCGGTCGAACGCGACGTCGCCGTCAACCTCCAGATGGTCATAGAAAATACCGCCGACGCCGCGCGCGACACCGCGATGGGGAATGAAGAAATACTCCTCCGCCCACCGGGCATAGCGTTCATAGACGTCGGGGCCAAAGGGCGCGCAGGCGGCGCGCAACCGTGCGTGAAACGCGTCCGTATCCTCGGCATAGGGGATTGGCGGGTTAAGGTCGGCGCCGCCGCCGAACCAGCGCTTTGTGGTGACGAGGAACCGCGTGTTCATGTGCACGGCCGGCACGTGCGGGTTGGCCATATGCGCGACCAGGCTGATTCCGGTGGCGAAAAAGGCGGGGTTGTCCGCCGCCCCGTGAATCTGTCCGGCAAAATCGGGCGAAAATTCGCCGCCGACGGTGGATACGTTGACGCCGACTTTCTCGAACACCTTGCCCTTCATGACGCCGCGTACGCCGCCGCCGCCGCCGCCGGCATCGAGCGGCCCGGGCGTGATGCCGGCACCCTCGCGGTCCCACGCCAGATAGTCAAAGCGCGCATCGCTGCCCGCCTCTGCCTCAATCGCCTCGAACGCGGTGCAGATGCGGGTGCGCAGCGACTCGAACCAGTCGCGGGCGGCCTGTTGCTGGGGGTCAAGCGTGGTCATGCGGTCCTTTCCATGGTTTGGCGCAAGGCTTCGGACAGGATTATGCCACCGGCAACCGACACGTTCAAACTGCGGCAACCCGGCGCCATGGGAATCTGGATAGCCGCGTCGGCGAGGGCGTGGAGCGCCTCCGGTGCGCCCTTGCTCTCACTGCCGAGGCAGATGATGTCGCCGACAGCAAAGGCAAAGTCGGTATAGCATGTGGCGCCGCGCGTGGTGGCGAGGATGATGCGGCGGCCAAGGCGGCGTTGTTCGGCCACGAATGGATCGAGCGCGGCATGGCGATGCACGGTGACCCGCTGCGCATAATCCATGCCAGACCGGCGTAGCGACCGGTCGGAAAATGGAAATCCGCACGGTTCGACAATGTGGACGGCGCATTCGAAACAGGCGGCGGTGCGCAAAATGGCGCCGACATTGCCGGCGATTTCGGGTTCGATCAGGGCAAGGCCGGGGCGCATTGACTGCGCTTTGCCGTCACGGCGGCGCAATCGCAACAATGCGAAGCGGATTTGCGTCACAAAAACGCCATTTGGGCATTGGCAATCGGCATGGGCACGGCTATCAGACCGCCAAATTGACGCTGGGGGGCGACAATGTCGTCGTCGTCATCATCGACGGCAACCTCCCCATGAATGCAGCACCCCATCCGGGGCAAAGACTAGGGTTTTGGCATGGCTAGTGAGCAGGCACTGCACGGCGACGACGATGCTGACGGCGTTCGTCGCCGCGACTTCATCCACCTCGCGGCGGTCAGCTGGGCCGGCGTAGGCGCCGCAGCTGTGGTCGCGCCGCTGGTGTATCAGATGGCGCCCTCTGCCGATGTGCTGGCGCTGTCGTCGACCGAACTGGACGTCAGCGCGATCGCGCCGGGCCAGTCGATCAAGACCACGTGGCGCAAGCAGCCGGTTTTCGTCCGCAACCTGACGCCCGCGGAAATCGCGACCGCCAATGCGGTGAGCCTCGACGATCTGCTCGACCCGCAGACGCTCGCCGAACGGACGAAGCCCGGCAAGGAAAACTGGCTCATCACGCTGGGCGTCTGCACCCATTTGGGCTGCGTGCCGCTGGGCGCGGCGGAAGGCGAGGTTCGCGGCGATTTCGGCGGCTATTTCTGCCCCTGCCACGGTTCGCATTACGACACGGCGGCGCGAATCCGCAAAGGCCCGGCACCCCGCAATCTGGAGGTGCCACCCTATGAATTTACGACTGACACAACCGTGCTGATCGGTTGAGGAGCAAGGCAAAATGAGCTTTCCCTGGGCAAAAAACTATGCGCCTTCGCACCCGCTGATGCAGTGGGTTGACGAACGGTTGCCGCTGCCGCGCCTCGTCTATAATGCCGTTGGTGCGGGCTATCCGGTGCCGCGGAACCTCAATTATTTCTGGAACTTTGGCGTGCTCGCCGGGTTCGCGCTGGTCATCCAGATTGTGACCGGCATCGTGCTGGCCATGCATTATTCGGCGAACACGCTGGTCGCGTTCAATTCGGTCGAACATATCATGCGCGACGTCAACGCGGGCTGGTTGATGCGTTATGCGCACATGAACGGCGCCAGCTTCTTCTTCATCGTCGTCTACATCCACATTTTCCGCGGCCTTTATTTCGGCTCCTACAAGGCCCCGCGGGAGATGATCTGGCTGCTCGGCGTCGT
>CAZAWL010000153.1:0-5650 GCA_964488705.1 uncultured Sphingopyxis sp. | reverse complement strand
ACGTCGCTTGACAGTGCGCGTGCCGCCCGCTTGGGAAGGGCGATGGCCCTGTTTGACATGATTCCGCCGCCGGCGACCGACACATTTCTGGCGGCCTGCGGATGGCAGGGGGCGGTCGTCACGCCGCTCGCCGGGGATGCATCCTTTCGCCGCTATTTCCGCGTCACGCGGGGGCGCGACGTCGCCGTGCTGATGGATGCTCCGGCGCCGCATGAAGACCCGCGGCCATTTATCGCCGTGGCCGAATATCTGTCACAGATCGGCCTGCGCGCGCCTGCCATCCTCCACAGCGACCTCGACCACGGCCTGTTGCTGATCGAGGATTTCGGCAATGATCAGATGCGCCCGCATGTCGACGCGCATCCGGACCGCGAAGCGGATATTTATTGCGGCGTCGTCGACGTGCTGGTGAAGCTCCATGCCGCTCCGCCGATGGCCGGGCTGAAGAGCCATGGTCTCGACGCCTGGCTCGACGAGGTGGCTCTGTTTGTCGACTGGTACGGCCCGGCGGTTGGCCTGACGCTCGACCATGACAGCTTTCGGGCAGCATGGACGAGCGTGCTGCAGCCGCATGCACAGGACCAGAGTGGCTGGGTGACCGAATTGCGCGATTACCACGCCGAAAATATCATGCTGATCGACGGCGCGGAGGGCGCGGCGCGCTATGGTCTGCTGGATTTTCAGGACGCGTTGCTCGGCCACCCGGCCTATGATCTGGTGTCGATGCTGCAAGATGCGCGGCGGGACGTCCCGCCACAGATAGAGGCGGCGATGCTCGACCGGTACATGGCGGCGACGGCACGCGACGCGGCATTTGTCGATGCCTATTGGGCGATCGGCGGGCAGCGCAATACCCGCATCCTCGGTGTGTTTTGCCGCCTGTGGAAACGCGATGGCAAGGCGCATTACACGCGTTTTCAGCTGCGCATGTGGGGGCTGCTCGAACGCCATCTCGCGTAGCCCGCGCTGGCGCCGGTCCGCCACTGGTTCGACCGTCATGTGCCCGCCGAAAAGCGCGCGGCGTTCTGGACAGGCGAAGAGCGTTGACCCGGCGCGCCCCCACCGTGCCGCGCACGGCGATGATTATGGCTGCGGGTCTGGGCAAACGCATGTTGCCGCTGACAGCCGATCGGCCCAAGCCGCTGGTGTCCGTAGGCGGCGTCACACTGATCGACCATGTGCTGGATCATCTGCGGGCGGTCGGCATTGGGCGGATCGTCGTCAATGTCCATTATCTGGCGGACCAGATAACTGCTCATCTGGCCTTGCATGCACGTGATTTTGAGGTCCTCGTCTCTGACGAGCAGGATTTGCTGCGCGACACGGGCGGGGGGTTGGTCAAGGCCCTGCCGCTGATCGATGCCGACCCTTTTCTGGTCATCAATGCCGACAATGTCTGGACCGACGGCCATGCCAACGCGCTGGCGTCGCTCTGCGCGGCGTGGGACGCCGCAACGACAGACGTGCTGATGCTGGTCGTGCCGCGTGAACGGGCGCACAATCACCTTGGTCGCGGTGATTTCGATCTCGATAGTGAGGGGCGGCTGGCACGGCGGCAGCCCGACCGGACGGCGGAGTATGTTTGGACCGGGATTCAGCTGGTTGCGAAATCATTGATCGCCGACCCGCCGGCAGAGGTGTTCTCCACCAACATATTCTGGGATCGGGCCATCGCCGCAGGACGGTGTCGCGGTCTGGTGCATAGCGGCCAATGGTTTGATGTCGGCTACCCCGAAGCTGTGTCGGCGACACAGGACGCGCTGGCCCGTGGCTGAAGGCGCCCGGGCCAGCCTGTTCACAATCGGGCTGGATCGCGGCTTTGCCGACGCATTGGTCGAAGGGGTCATGGTGCGCCATGGTGGCGACTCCATGGCGCTGGCACGCGGCATCTGCATTTTGCCCAACCGTCGTGCGGTCGGCGCCGTGCGTGATGCCTTTGTCCGGCGCGCGGGCGGTGCCGTCCTGCTGCCCCGGCTGGTGTCGCTGGGTGATGGCGATCTGGATGAAGCGGTGGGCAGCGCGCTCGACCGGGTCGATGACGCAGCGATCACCGCACCGGTGATCGACCCCATGCTACGGCAGCTGCGGATGGCGTCGCTGATCGGGCGGTTGCGGGGCGATGCGCCGACCGGCGAATTGCTGCGTTTGGCCAAGTCGGTCCTGACCGCCATCGACCAGCTACAGATCGAAGCGATCCCGTTTGCGGAGTTTCTGGCGCTGCAGGACGATGAGATGATGCCCCGGCATTGGGAGGCCGCGTTCGCGACATTGCGGGCCGTGTTGCGACAATGGCCGGATGAAGTCGCCGCCATTGGCTGTATCGACGGCACCGAGGCACGAAATCAGCAACTTCACGCGACGGCACAGCGGTGGCGACACCATGGGTTGCCGGCCAGCTTTGTCATTGCCGCCGGCATCAGCACCAGCGCACCGGCAGTCGCACGGCTGCTTCGCGTCATTGCATTCGCGCCGGGCGGGGCCGTGGTGTTGCCACATGTCGACCTCTCGATGGACGAAGAAGAGTGGGATGCGCTGGGCGATGACCCGCGCAAGGTGGCGTTGCTTGGCGAAGGGCGGGCAGGGCAGGAATCGCACCCGCAATATCACCTGAAATTGCTGCTCGAGCGGATGGGGCTGGCGCGGCAGGAGATCAGCCCCTGGCCGCAACAGGCGCCCGCGCGCGCCACGCCCAACCGGGTGGAGTTTGCGCGCCGCATGACGGCTGCGGCGCAGTTTACGCATGACTGGCCTGACCTGACGGCGGCGCAGCGGCGATTGAACGGTGTGCGGTTTCACGCTCTGCCCAACCCGGCGCAGGAGGCGATGACCATCGCGCTACTGATGCGAGAGGCGCTGGAGACGGAGGGTCGCACGGCAGCGCTGGTGACGCCCGACCGGGCCATCGCCGCGCGCGTGGCGGCACAGCTCAGCCGCTGGGACATAGTGGCCGACGACAGCGCGGGAACAGCGCTGCACGCGACTCCTGCGGGCGAGTTTCTGCTGGCGCTGGCGGCGGTCGCCGCCTCCGACTTTGCACCGGTGGAGCTGATGGCGTTGCTCACCCACCCGCTGACGTCGCGGGTGGACGGGCGGCTTGCCTGGCTCGACATGGTGCGGCAGCTGGATCTGGTGTTGCGCGGCCCGCGCCCGCCAATGGGTCTGGACGGCCTGTCGCGTTATATTGCGGCGTCGCACCGGGCTTCGGATGCGCTCAAAACATGGTGGGTCGAGGTGGCGGGCATCCTCGCCCCGATGGGCGACGGCGCGGTCGACCGGTCATTGGCCGAATGGCGCTCGCTATTATGGTCGGCCGTATCGGCATTGGGCGGCGATGCGGTGTGGGCTCAGGCGGATGGTCGTGCGCTGAGCCAGTTCATGGATGCGTGGTCGACGCACGCGGCCGCGCTCACGCCCGCTGTTACGGCGCGCGACATCCTCTCCATCCTGCGGCAGCTGATGGAATCGACCACAGTGCGCCCGCCACAGGGTGGTCACCCGCGCCTGTTCATCTGGGGTTTGATCGAGGCGCGCCTGCAGCGGGCCGACTTGATGATTTTGGCGGGCTTGAACGAGGGGCAGTGGCCGCCGCGCCCCACCGTCGACCCCTGGCTCGCCCCGGTGATCCGCCGCCGCCTCGGCCTGCCCGGCATGTCGCGCCAGGTCGGGCTTTCGAGCCATGATTTTGTGTGTGCTTTGGGCGCTGAGGATGTCGTCGTCACCCGCTCCCGGCGGGAGGGTGGGGCACCAACCGTAGCCTCCCGGCTGTGGCTGCGCATGGAAGCTTTGCTTGAAAAGGCAGCTTTTGAAAATGCTCAGCGCCATCCGCATCCCGGGTGGGCGGAACGCATCGATCAGGCGCCAAGCGTGCCGCGGATGCCGCGCCCGCGACTGGCCGCCGCTGCGCAATACCGCCCCGACCGGCTGAGCGTGACGGAGGTCGATCTGCTCCATGCCGACCCGTTCGCATTTTTTGCGCGCAATGCGCTCAGCCTTTCCCGGCTCGACGCGCTCGACGCCGAACCCAATGCGGCGCTTCGTGGCACGATGGTCCATGCCGTGCTCGACCGCTGGCTCAAGGCCGGCGAATGGACCGAAGCGGCGATGGAAGGGGCGATTGCCGACATGCTCGCCGACCCGTCCATCAACGCAATTGTGCGGGGGCTGTGGGCACCACGGCTGCATCAGGCGATGATGCGGTTTGTCGGGTTCATCCTCGCGGGGCGGGCGGACGGACGCGAACCCATCGTGGATGCAGCCGAACGACGCGGCAGTACGATCGTCAACGGTATCCGCCTGTCCGGCAAGCCTGACCGCATCGACCGGCTGGCCGACGGCACGCTGGCCATTGTCGACTACAAGACGGGGTCGAGCCCCATGCGCAGGCAGGTGGAGGCGGGCTACGCGCTGCAACTGGGTTTGTTGGGGATGATGGCCGAACAGGGCGCCTTTACCGATCAGGCCGAGCGTACGACGCTGTTCGAATATTGGCGAACAAACCGGAAAAATGGCGAGAGCGGATGGGTCGAAACGCCGTTTATGCGCGGAACGAAGGAAAAGCCGGCTAACCTCACGCCCGACAATTTCGTCGCCGAAGCGCAGGCGGTGCTCACCACCCTCATCGCCACCTATCTGACCGGTGATGCGCCGTTCGTCGCCAAATTGGCGCCCGAATATGCCCCCTATGCCGATTATGACCAGTTCATGCGGCTTGACGAATGGATCACCGGGGATGAGCGGGATGCAGGTTCGGTCGAGCCGGGCACTCAGGATGCGGACAGCAGCGGCGGTGTGACGGCATGACCGAAGCCATCAAGCCGCTGAATCCCGAACAGTCCGAGGGCGCCAACCCCGGCCAGAGTGCGTGGGTGACAGCATCGGCGGGTACGGGCAAGACGCAGGTGCTGACCGCCCGCCTGTTGCGCCTGTTGCTGTCGGGCGTCGAACCGGGCGCGATACTCGCCATCACCTTTACCAAGGCCGCCGCTGCAGAAATGGCGTCACGCATTCGCGAACGGTTGGCGGCGTGGGTGACGATGAAGGACGAAGCGCTCAAAAAAGAATTGTGGGCCATCAGGCTGCCCGATTTTGACGACCCCGCACAGTTGCGCCGTGCCCGCACCCTGTTTGCAAAGGTTATCGATGCACCCGGCGCGGGCCTCGCGATTCAGACGATCCACAGTTTTTGCCAGAGCTTGCTGACCGCCTTTCCCGAAGAGGCCGGGCTGGCCCCGGGATTTCGCCCCTTGGAGGATGACGAGGCGCAAAGGCTGCTGCGCGAAACATTGATGCAATGCATCGCCGACGCCCCCGGCGCCGGAGAGCTGGGCTTTCTCGACCGCGTGACGCGACTGGCTTTGCGGCGCGGCGAACAGGGGGCAGCGACCTATCTTTATGCCTGTGCGCGGGCGGCCGATGCGCTGGAAACATTGCCGGCGGGGCTGGGTCCATGGGTGCGGACGCAGTTCGGTTTGCCGCAGCACGAAGACCCGCATAACTGGTTGGAGTCGCAATGCGCGAGCAATCCGGCGGTCGAGGACCATTTGCGGGCGGTCGATGCGGCACTGCGTGCGTGGCGCACCGCCAAAACGGCGATCGCAGCCGCCGATGTCATTGCCCACTGGCTGCGTGCAGACGCCGCCAACCGTGCCCA
>CAZAWL010000152.1:0-5690 GCA_964488705.1 uncultured Sphingopyxis sp. | reverse complement strand
GTTGCAACAGCGCATAGACGTCGGGGTCGTCCCACGGCAAAGTGTCGAGGTCGATCTCGATCCCCCGCGCCTGCAACAGCCGACGCGCCTCGCGCAGCACCGACAATGTCTTGAGTCCAAGGAAATCGAACTTCACGAGCCCGGCGCCCTCGACATATTTCATGTCGAACTGGGTGACCGGCATATCCGATCGCGGATCGCGATAGAGCGGAACCAGCTCCGCCAATGGGCGGTCGCCAATGACCACGCCGGCCGCGTGCGTGGAGCTATGCCTCGGCAGCCCCTCCAGCCGCCGCGCCATGTCGAACAGGCGGCGGACGCCGTCCTGTTGCTTATATTCGAGATTAAGCTCCGACACGCCGTTCAGCGCCCGGTTCAGATCCCACGGGTCGGTCGGGTGGCTCGGCACCATCTTGGCCAGCCGGTCCACCTGATTATAGCCCATTTGCAACACCCGGCCGGTGTCCTTGAGCACGGCGCGGGCTTTCATCGTCCCGAATGTGATGATCTGCGCGACGGTATCGGCACCATATTTGCGCTGCACATAGCGTATGACCTCGCCGCGGCGACTTTCGCAGAAATCGATATCAAAGTCGGGCATCGACACGCGTTCGGGGTTGAGGAAACGTTCGAACAGCAGGCCGAGGCTGATCGGGTCGAGGTCGGTAATGGTCAGCGCCCACGCAACAAGCGAGCCGGCACCTGAACCGCGCCCTGGCCCCACAGGGATATCCTGAGCCTTTGCCCATTTGATGAAATCTGCGACGATCAGGAAATAACCGGCAAAACCCATGTCGTTGATGACATCGGTTTCAAAGGCCAGTCGCGCAAAATAGTCGCCAAACCTGGCCTCCAGCTGCGCGTCATCTGCTTGGGCATAGCCGTCCAGGCGGCGCAGCCGCGCGCGCAGCCCCTCCAGCGCGTCGGCCCGCAATTGCTGTGCCTCTGCCGAACGATCACCGGCAATGGATGGCAGGATGGGTTTGCGCTTTGGCGCCCTGACTGCGCACCGTTGCGCGATGACGATGGTGTTGGCGAGTGCCTCCGGCACATCGCTGAACAGATCCTCCATTGCCGTTGCCGGCTTTAGCCATGCGTGCCGGTTACTCGACCGGCGGTCCTTGCTCTCCAGATAGGTGGATTGGGCAATACACAGCAAAGCGTCGTGCGCGGGGTGAAAATCCGGCTCCGCGAAACAGCACGGGTTGGTCGCGACCATCGGCACGCCGCTGCCCAGCGCCAGGTCGATCAGCGCCTGTTCCGCGACATCCTCTGCCGAATCGTCACGGCGCGACAGTTCGACATAGAGACGATCGCCAAATATGGCCTGCAACTGTGCCAGATAGGCTGTTGCGGCCGCCCGCTGATCGTCGGCCAGCAGGCGCACCAGCGCGCCCTCGCTGCCCGCAGTCAGGCAGATCAGCCCCGTATTTCCTGCGGCGAGCGCCGCCATGTCGATATGCGGCGGTTCGCCATTCGCCGGCGTCAGGTGGGCCTGACTGACGATGTGGCAAAGGCTGGCATAGCCGTCATCATCCTGCGCAAACAGGGCAAGCCAATCGATGACGGGCACGTCACTCTGCGCGTCCGGCCGCGCGACGCTGACAAGCGCACCCAAAATGGGCTGCACACCGGCGGCCATGCAGGCATCGGAAAACTGCATCGCGCCATACAGGCCGTTGCGGTCACACAGCGCGGCAGCCGGAAACCCCTGATCGCGCGCCAATGCGCCGATAGCCGCAGGGTCAATCGCCCCCTCCAGCATGGTATAGCTGGAAAAAATGCGTAGCGGGACAAAGGCGGCGTAGCTCATGCGTCCCTCTTAACCCGACGCGGCGATTCGACCATAGCCGAACGCGTGCCCAGGGTCGGGACCCACGGGCCACACCCGACGTTCAGAGCAGCGCTTCGATCTCGCTGCGCAGCAGCTCCGGGCGCACGGTAGGAGCGTGGCGCGACACGACCTTGCCGTTGCGGTCGATCAGAAACTTGGTGAAATTCCACTTGATCGAGCCCAAACCCATAAGGCCCGTCTTTTCCCGCTTGAGCCAATCCCAGAGCGGGTCGGCACCGCTCCCGTTGACGTCGATCTTGGCGAACACAGGAAAGCTGACATCATAGGTCAGCGAACAAAAATTGGCGATTTCAGCGGCGTCGCCGGGTTCTTGCGCGCCAAACTGGTTGCACGGGAATGCGAGCACCTCAAATCCGCGGTCGCGATAGTCGCGGTACAGCTGTTCCAATTCCTTGTATTGCGGCGTGAAGCCACATTTGGACGCTGTATTGACGATCAGCAGAACCTTGCCGAGGTGGTCGGCCATGGCCGTTTCGCTCCCGTCGGGCAACGCCACGGAAAAATCAGTCAGACCGGGCATTATGGCGTCTCCGTCGTCGCTGCGGGGCGATAGATGAACAAAAAGCTGAGCGACCATGTCAGCCCCTGGTCGGTCGATGCATCACCGCGCTGGACGACGCTGCCATCGTCTGCGCGGCTATAGCTCATACGGATCATCGCGTCCTGATTGGGCCCATTCACATTCGGCCAAAGCCCGGTGATCACCATGCGCCCGTCGACGAACCCGCCTTCGAACTCGGCACGACCGCCACTGCTGTCCAACCACAATTGCCGCCAGGTCCGCCGCGTCTGGTCATAATGCGACAGGCTGCTCCCGCCGCCGCCGTTCAGCGGCATCCAGCGTTCGCGAATCACGCAACCGTCGTGCAGATTGTCGATCTCGCTATGCGCGACGAGTTGATTATTGTCGCCGCGATAGACATCCCATCGACCGACCCAGAAATCAAAGGCGCGAAAAGCCTCCCCGCTGCATGCGGCCGGGGCTGTTGGCGTGGCGGCCTGCGCATGTGCTGGGACGCCGACCAGCATCGACATGCAGGCCACCGACCCGGCGACGGCCAATTGCCCGAACCTGTGCTTGATCCGCTTCATTTTACGCCCCTCCCTAGGTCTTGCCGGGATAATCGTCGCGCTCCGCGAGCGCCCTGATGTCAGCGACGGTCAGCATGCCCCGACCGGCGCAATCGATCAACAGCCGGCTTGCGTCGCTCGCCGGCATCATCGTCACACGCGCTATCAATTCCGCCAAAGTGCCGGCCGCAAGCGTGCGGAAATCGAAATACAGCTCCGATCCGCCATCTGTGCGCTCAATAAGCTTTGCCGGCGCGTTCCAGTCGACCGAGTGCATGCAACCTTTCCTCTTGGTGGTGGCGTGATCGCTCCCGCCGGTTACAGCACTTGCGGGTCGTTCTGACGCCCGTCAAGTATGATCATTGTGGCCCTGATCAGCTGCCTCGAGCTTGCCGTCGTGCAACCGGATGACCCGGTCCATGCGCGCGGCGAGCCCCTCATTGTGCGTGGCGACCAGCGCCGCCGACTGTTCGGCGCGCACCAATGACAAAAACTGGTCGAATACCAGCCCGGCGGTGCGCTCGTCCAAATTGCCTGTCGGCTCATCCGCGAGCACAAGGCGCGGCCGGGTGGCGAGCGCGCGCGCCACGGCGACGCGTTGCTGTTCGCCGCCCGACAATTTGGCCGGACGATGCTGTTGGCGTTCTGCGAGGCCGAGATTGCCGAGCAACTCGGCGGCGCGCTCATTGGCCTCGCTGGGCGAGATTCCCCGCACGAGTTGAGGGAGCGCCACATTCTCCAACGCTGAAAAATCGGGCAAAAGATGGTGGAACTGGTAAATGAAACCCAGCTTTTCACGCCGGATGGCGGTGTGTGCGGCGCTGTCCAGCTGCGCCGTTTCGACCCCATCGATCATGATTGACCCGCCAAATCCACCCTCTAGCAGACCGATGGCCTGGAGCATCGTCGATTTACCGGAGCCCGACGGGCCGAGCAGTGCGACGATTTCGCCGGGCTGGAGCGACAGGTCGACGCCGCGCAGCACCTCGATCACCGCCTCGCCCTGCGCGAAGGATCGGGTCAGGTTGCTCACCGTTACGACGGGGATGGCGTCACTCATAACGCAACACCTGTACAGGGTCGGTATTGGCGGCCTTCAGCGCGGGGTAAAGTGCGGCAAGAAAGCTGAACACAATCGCCATGACGCAAATTGCCATGATTTCGACCGGATCGGGCTTTGACGGCAATTCGGTGAGGAACCGTATCGAAGGATCCCACAGATTCTGTCCGGTCAGCACCTCGATACCGCGCACCACGCCCTGACGAAAATAGAGGAACACAAAGCCGACGAACAGGCCGGCGAGCGTGCCCAGCATGCCGATCGTCGTACCGATGACCAGAAATATGCGTAACACCGACTGTCGGTCGGCTCCCATTGTGCGCAAAATGGCAATGTCGCGGGTGCGGGTGCGCACCAGCATGATGAGCGACGATATGATGTTGAACGCGGCCACGAGGATGATGATCGACAGGATGACGAACATCGCGACGCGTTCGATGCCCAATGCTTCAAACAGGCTGCCGTTCAACTGCCGCCAGTCACGCACCACGGCCTGCCCGGCCACCGAGCGTGCCAGCGGGGCGACAATCGTCCCGACATCGTCGGCATCGGTGGTCGTCAGTTCTATCAGCCCGACATTGTCCCCGGCCAGCAACAACGTCTGCGCGTCGGCCATGGGCAATATGGTATAGGCCTTGTCGAATTCGAAAATGCCGCTCTCGAATATGGCGCCGACAACATAGCCGATTTCACGCGGTACGGTGCCGAATGGAGTCGACCGCCCCTGCGGATTGATGATGGAAATCGGCGATCCGACCTGCACGCCCAGATTGCGCGCCAGTTCGACGCCGATAATCACGTTACCGCTGCCAGGGGTTATGCTGTCGAGATCCCCTGCGACGATGCGGCCGCCCAGCCCCTCCTCATTACGCAGGTCGCTGACCATCAGACCGCGCACCAGCGCGAGCTGCACCCGGCCACCGGCATTGGCAAACATCGGCTGCTCGATCAGCGGGCGGGCCGCAACCACGCCCGGCGTTGCGCGCGCCTGCGCCAACACATCGCGCCAGTTCGCCAGTCGCCCGTCATAGCTTTGCACCACCGCATGCCCGTTCAACCCGACGATCTTGTCGAACAAGTCGGCACGGAACCCGTTCATGACGCTCATGACGATGACCAGCGCCGCCACGCCGAGCAACACCGCAACAAAGCTGAATATGGCCGCGACGAAAATGAATCCCTCACCCCTGACCGGCAGCAGGTAGCGCGAAACGATCAGCCGCTCGTACGAATTGAGGATCATCAGGGGGGGCGCTTCCAATTGGGCGGTGCGGCGAAGATCATTGCCGGTTGGCGTCATCTAGGGAGTGCGCGGCGGCATGGCAATAACCAGCAGTAGGCCACTCAATGGCTAAACACCTGTTGCACGGATGGCACAGCGTCGGACAAATCGACACTCGCCATGCCGCAAACGGGTGACTCGTCGCTCGCAACGCAATAGGCCGAGCCTAGTTCCGAGCCGGGATGAACGTCACGGCCAGGTTCCGGGAGACAGGAAACACATCAGCTGCCGCGACAATGCGCGCGATGTGTTCCGGAATTTGCCTTTCGGGGGAAAGGTCCAAGTTCGTCACGCAGCCCCCGGAGCATCATAGATGCTCCGGGGGCTTTGCGTTGGCGGGACGCACTCTTGGCCTGTGGCCGCGCGTAACACCGCCTGCGCCGCACCCTCTTGAAACAGCACTCGCCCCTCCCACCTTCCGG
>CAZAWL010000151.1:0-5761 GCA_964488705.1 uncultured Sphingopyxis sp. | reverse complement strand
CCATCACACCCGTTGCGAGCGCTGCCTTGATGCGCGCGGGCTGCATGGATTCGAGCGCGGCACGGGTGGGAGCGCCGCCCACCGCCGCATCATGACAGGTCGCACAGGCGCGGGTGTAAATCGCCTGCGCATAGGCGGCTTGGCCGCTGTCCGCGCCGTCGGCGCTGGCTCCGTCGTCGACGGCCTGATTGTCGGTCGAGTGACATGCCGCAAGCAATAGCGGCATCAGCGCCGCGACCACGCGGCCGACCATATTTCGGGACAGATGAACGACCAAGGCGCGCCGACTCCCTTATTGACGTTAGTTACAATAAACGCCTATCGTTGCGATGCAAGTCCATTGGTCGAGAAGGGGGCAGCGTACGATGGGGTATGCCAGACGGCGCTGGCATCGGGCCGCAATGGTCGTGGCGCTATGGTGCGGCACGGGTGCCTGCGCGCCTTCGGCCACGCCTGCCGCTGCCACCGCTGAGCGACCGGTCCGCATGACCGCGCCCGCCGATGCGCCCGACCCGGCGGTCGCCTATGCCAACGGGCAATCGGGCGGCGGACCGACATATCATGAGGGCTATGTTTCGCTGGACGGCGAGCGGCTGCATTTTGTCGAGGCAGGGCGAGGGCCGCTGGTCATCCTCTATCATGGGTTTCCGACCTATTGGTTGAGCTGGCTCGACCAGATGGAAATGCTGAAACATTGCTATCGTGTCGTTGCCATAGATGCGCAGGGCGCGGGGCGTTCATCCAAACCCCTCGACGCGTCGGCCTATCGCATCGACCGGTTGGCGGCACAGCTCGACGGGTTCGCCGCCCATATCGCACCGGGGGAGCGCTTTCGGCTCGTCGGTCATGATTGGGGCGGGGCGCTCGCCTGGTCATATGCCCAGCGCTATCCGCACCGGCTGCACGACCTGGTGGTGATGAGTGCGCCGCCCTATAATTTGTTCGTCCGGCTCGCCGTCGATGACCCGGAACAGCGGGCGCGGTCGCAATATATGCAGCGCTTCCGGCAGATTGGCCGGGACGACCTGTCCGACGGCCGGATCGTGTCGACCCTGTTCAGTTCCGCCTATGATGGATTGATCAGTGGTGGCGCGCTGACGGCGAACGAGGCGGCGCTGTTCCGCGACGCCGTCGCTAATGCCGATGCGGTGCATGGCGGCATGAACTGGTATCGCGGTAACCTCGGCGATTTTGCGGCGATGCAACCGGCGGACGCCTGGCCCGGCGGCGGCGCGTCGACCACGGTGCCGACCTTGCTTCTGTGGGGCGAGGCGGACCGGACGTTCGTGCCCCGTTTTCTGGACCTGGCGTCGGAATATGCCAGCAACCTGACCACCGTCCGCATCCCCGACGTCGGTCATTGGTTGAGCATGGAGTTTCCCGAGCGGACAAACGCTGCGCTGCGTGACAGGTTGATGCCAGGCGGCCGCTGTCCTGCGGCCTAGAGCCTGATCGTCGTTGGCCGACGCGCTCTGCGCTTCACTCAAAGACGGGAAAGATGGTCTAGTCGCGCGGTGCCGCCGTGTCGTCCAATCGACTGATTAGGCCGCCAATGGTCGCCCCCTGGATGATGACCGCGAACAGTACGACGACAAAAGTGATGGCAATGATGGCATCGCGCACCGGCCCCGCTGGTAGGGACAGTGCCAGCGCAATGGATATGCCGCCGCGCAGCCCGCCCCAAACGAGCGTCGGCACGGTCTGACGACCCAGCGTGACGGTGCGGCGGACCAGTACCAGAGGGCCGATGACCGACAGGGCGCGCGCCGCGAGGACGAGCGGGATCGCCGCGAGACCCAGCACCAACAAATGCGGCTGGCCGACGATGATGATGACTTCCATCCCGATCAGCAGGAACAGCACCGCGTTCAAAATCTCGTCGACCAAGGCCCAGAATTTGATCAGATAGTCCTGCGTTTCGTCGCTCATGGCATGGGCAACGCCGGCATTGCCGATCAGCAGCCCGGCGACCGCCATGGCGACCGGCCCGCTGACATGCAGCCAGTGCGCGACGCTGTACCCCGCCATGACGACGGCCAGGCTGATCATCACCTCGACATTATATTCATCGATGCTGCGCATGGCGCGAAAGGCAATATAGCCGACTGCTGCACCCAATGCGGCGCCGCCGACCGCCTCTTGCACGAACGCCGTCACAGCCGAGGGCAGGGCAAATTGTTCACTGCCGACGGCGACTGTCAGCAGTATCGAGAAAATGACGACCCCAACGCCGTCGTTGAACAGGCTTTCGCCCGCGACCATGGCTTGCAGGTCGTCGGGAACCGCCGTCCGCTTCATGATCGCCATCACCGCGACCGGGTCTGTCGGGCTGATCAGCGCGCCGAACACCATGCACCAGATGAGCGGGATGGGCAGCGCAGCCAGCTGCGCGATGACGAACAGCCCGGCCCCGACGATGAGGGTGGAGAGGAGGACGCCGAGAGTTGCCAACAGTGCAATGGCCCAGCGTCCGCGCTGCATCGCGACCCAGTCGACGTGCAACGCACCGGCAAACAGCAGAAAGGACAGCATCCCGTCCATCAATGTCGTATGAAAATCGATGCCGAGCAGAAAGCGTTCCACCCCTTGCGTCAGCCCCAAAGCGGGGAAAATCGCCCCCACTGCTACGATGATGAGCGATGCTATCGCGCCCATAACGGTCAGCCCGACACTGGAGGGCAACCGGAGGAACCGGTGATTGACATAGCCGAGCGTCGCCGCAAGCAGGATGAGGATGGCGGCGGCGTCAAAGGCCGACAGTCCGTGTTCAGCCATATGCATACCCTATCCGAAATCGGCGCGGGCGGCCATCGTCCGCTGCAGCACCGTGACCGCACATAACACCGCATAAATGGCGGCGATCATGGGGAAATAACCGGGCGCCAGACACATCAGCACAAAGCAGATGATCGTTTCCGTCCCCTCGGCGAGCCCGCTATTATAGAAAAAGCTCTTGGTGCCATGTGCACTGGTTTCGCGACCGGCCTTGGCAGCCATGACGGCATAGGCGAGGAA
Organism: uncultured Sphingopyxis sp.; assembly: GCA_964488705.1. GTDB lineage: Bacteria > Pseudomonadota > Alphaproteobacteria > Sphingomonadales > Sphingomonadaceae > Sphingopyxis. Next base: position 2,746 of record CAZAWL010000151.1, on the reverse strand, counting down.
ACTGATGCCGGTCAGCGTAAAGCTCGCGATCAGGATGGTTGCGGCGGGCAGATTGTCCCGTTCCGCCAGTCCAAAAGCGAGCGGGACCGCGACATAAAAGGCAAAATCGGCGAGGATGTCGAGATAACCGCCAAAATCGCTGGGTTGCGTCGCGCGGGCCACAGCACCGTCGAGTCCATCGAGGACGCGACCCAGCAGGATCAGCACGAGCGCCGGCCCATAGGCGTGCTGGGTGATCGCGAACGCCGCTGCCAACCCCGCGGCCAGACCGGCGAGCGTCACGGCATTGGCGCTGATCCCCCAACGAGCCAGTGTCGCGCCCATGCGGTTGAGCGGCGGGTCGATGAAGGGGCGGAGCCGGGCGTCAAGCATGCGTGGGGGATATGGCTATGCAGCCAGCGTGACAATCCCCATCACCGCCCCCGTCATCAGCGAGGCCATATTGCCCGCAACCCAGCTCTTGATACCGAGCGCGGCAACCTCTGCGCGCCGGTCGGGCGCGAGCGTGCCGATCGTCGATACGATCAGTCCGACGCTGGCCAGATTCGCCACCCCGCACAGGGCATAGGTGGTGATCAGCATCGTTCGCGGGCCGAGCGTCCCGGCGGGCAGCGCCGCGAGGTCGAGATAGGCGACATATTCGTTCAGGATTGCCTTTGTGCCCATCAGCGCACCGGCAGCAGGCGCCTCGTTCCAAGGCACGCCAATGGTCCACATCAGCGGCGCAAAGAGCCAGCCGAACATGCGCCGCAGCGTCAGCGGCTGTGCGTCGACAAAGGGCAGCAGGGCCAGCGCCTGATCGACCAGATTGACCAACGCAAAAACGACGATGATGACGCCGATCACCGCGAACATCAGCTGCACGCCATCCATCGTGCCGCGGATGATCGCGTCGATGCTCCCTTCATAGGCGAGGTCGGTGGTGGCCTCCGTGCGGTCGGTGACCTCATCCGCCGCCGGCGGCACCATCAGCCGCGCAATCACGATCGCGGCGGGCAGCGACAGCAGCGAAGCGACAATCATATGCCCCACGGCATTCGGGACGACGCGCGACAAGGTCGTCGCATAGAGGACGAGAATCGCGCCGGATATGGTCGCCATGATGAGGACCATGAGCGCGAACAGGTCGGCCCGGCTCATCCGCTGGAACCAGGCGCGCAGGACCAGCGGTGTTTCCACAACGCCGAGGAACATGGTCGAGCCAGCCCCGAGGCCAACGACCCCGCTGACGCCCATCGTGCGGCGCAATGCCCATGCCAGCGCGCGCACGATGGCGCGCAATATGCCCCAATGCCACAACAGCGCCGACAGCGCCGACAACACGATGATCAACGGCAGAATCTGCCAGGCGATAATCAGCGGCGGACCCTCTCCGGCCTTCAGCTCAAAGGGTAATGGGCCACCACCGGTATAGCCGAACATATAGGACGACCCGACCAACGTGGCTCGTTCCACCGCCGCGACCGCATCATTGGCGAGCAGGACGACCTGCCACACCAGCGGAATGTGAATGATCGCCAGCGCGAGGATGAACTGCATCGCCAGACCCCCAGCCACCCAGCGCCAGGAGGGCATGGCCCGCCGGTTTTCGGACAACGCCCAGCCCAGCGCGAGGAGGAGAGCGATGCCGATCAGGCCCTGCAGCTGCGCCAGCATGTCCATTCAACCGCGCCGCCAGCGGTGGTAGCGTTCGACAAAGCCGAGCAAACGTTCGGGCACCCGCGCCTTTTTCCATTCGCCCGCCGCATATTTATTCGCCTCCACCATCGTCGGATAGACATGGATTGTGGCGAGCAGCTTGTTGAGGCCAAGGTTGAACTTCATCGCCGTGACATACTCCGCGAGCAATTCCCCGGCATTCGCCCCGACGATGGTTGCGCCCAGTATCCGGTCCTTACCCGGCGTGGTCAGCACTTTCACAAAGCCCACGGTCGTGCTGTCGGCAATCGCCCGGTCGAGATCATCAAGGTGATAGGTCGTCACGTCATGCGCGATGCCCTGTGCACGCGCCTCTTGTTCGTTGATTCCGACGCGCGCGACCTCTGGATCGACAAAGGTGGTCCACGGGATAACGCGGTAATCCGCCTTGAAACGCTTGAACTGCCCAAAAAGGGCGTTGACGCTGGCGAACCATGCCTGATGCGACGCCGTGTGGGTGAATTGGTAGGGGCCGGCAACGTCGCCTGCGGCATAAATATTGGGATAGAGCGTGGCGAGATAGTCGTCGGTCACCACGGTCTTGGCGGTTTCCACGCCGATAGCCTCCAGCCCATAGCCGGTCAGGCGAGCGGCGCGTCCGACGGCGAGGATCAGGGCGTCAAAGGCGATGGTCGCCTCCGTCCCATCGGCTGACGCGACCACCAGCTCTTTGACCCGCCCCGCCTTGGTGCATCGGACCGCCTGATGGCCGGTCATCACCGTCACTCCGGCCGCCTGCTGGGCCGCCAGTACGAGTTCGGAGACCTCCACATCCTCGCGCGGGAGCAGCCGTTCGCCCTTGTCGATCTGGGTTACCTCTGCGCCCAACCGGGCAAAGGCCTGCGCCAATTCGCAGCCGATGGGGCCGCCACCCAGCACCGCAATGCGGCACGGCATGGTGTCGAGTTTTGCGAACTCCTCCCACAGCGTGTCGCTCGTCACATAGCCGACATCCTCCAGCCCGGGCAGGTCGGGGATGATGGGTGCAGCGCCCGCCGCGACGATGATCGACCGCGTCGTCAGCCGTTGCTCCTCCCCATCAGGGCGG
>CAZAWL010000150.1:0-5810 GCA_964488705.1 uncultured Sphingopyxis sp. | reverse complement strand
CCTTCGGCGGCTGGAAGCGCTCGGCCTTCGGCGACACCAACCAGCACGGCATGGAGGGGGTGAAATTCTGGACCAAGGTCAAGACGGTGACGGCGCGCTGGCCCGACGGGTCGCCCGATGGCGGGAACGCTTTTGTCATCCCGACGATGGGGTAGGGGCTTGGTCCGTCCGTCCCCCACGCATGCAGATCCGGCCTCGGCGGCATGGTTTGACGCCATGCGCTGGGGTTTGGCCCCGGCGATTGCAGTGCACAATTTTGAAGAGTGGCTAACCGTTCGGGCATATGGCGGCATGAGCGCCGAATTGTCCCGCAAGCTCGGCGTGGCACCGACGCCGGTTGACTGGGCAACGACGCAGGCTGCCTTGCTGCTCGTCACCGTGGTACCAATCACTATCATCATCATTTGTTCAACAGGCGTGCGGTCGCTGGCAAAGGATTTCGCCGTGTGTTGGCTGGCGGGCCTATTCTGTGCCAATGTTTTTCTGCCCCACATACCTGCAGCCATCGCCGCGGGCGGCTATGCACCCGGCGTGCTCAGCGCCCTGCTTGTCAATTTGCCGCTCGCCCTCATCCTTTTTCGCGCCGCGCTGGTTGAGGGTCGGCTGACCCGCGTTCAATTGGGTGTAGCGGCAGCGGCTGGAGCGATGACGCTGCCGATCGCCATCGCGCTAGCATACACACTGGTCGAGCGAGTCAGCTGATGAACAACCGAACACGGGTCGCATCCGGATCCCCCTATGAAGCCAGCGTCGGTTTTTGCCGGGCGGTGCGCGTCGGTGACCGCATCATCGTGGCCGGGACGGCGCCGATGGAGGATGATGGCAGCTCGACACCTGGCGACGCCGAGGCGCAGGCCGAACGCTGTCTCGCGATTATCGTCGCGGCGATCGAAAGGCTGGGCGGGGGTGCTGAGGATGTGGTGCGCACGCGCATGTTCCTTACCGACGCCGCCGACGCCGACGCGGTCGGGCGCGCCCATGGTCGCTGGTTTGCCGACGTGCGACCGGCATCGACGATGGTCGTCGTCGCCGGTCTGCTCCGGCCCGAATGGCGCGTGGAAATAGAGGCAGAGGCCATCGTCGCGGCGACGGCGGTTACGGGAGAAACAGGATGACGCGCATCGCCTTTATCGGACTCGGCAATATGGGCGGCGGCATGGCCGCCAATCTGGCAGCGGCTGGGCATCAGGTGGTGGCCTTTGACCTGTCGACAGAAGCCCTCGACCGTGCCGCGGCGGCGGGGTGTGAGCGCGCGGCCACGGCGGCGGATGCCGTGCGCGGTGCCGGTGCGGTGGTGACCATGCTGCCTGCCGGGCAACATGTCGCCGCAGTCTATGCCGACGCTGTCTTTGCCAATGCCGCGCCCGACACGTTGTTGATCGATTGTTCGACGATCGACGTCGCCACCGCCCGGTCCAACATCGCGGGGGCAACGCAGCGCGGCCTTGCGGCGGTCGATGCGCCGGTGTCGGGCGGCATTGCTGCGGCCAATGCGGGCACGCTCACCTTCATGGTCGGCGGCGACGATGCCGCCTATGCCCGAGCCGAACCCATCCTCTCGGCAATGGGCAAAGCCGTTATCCATGCCGGCGGTGCCGGTGCTGGTCAGGCGGCGAAAATCTGCAACAACATGCTGCTCGGCGCGTCGATGGTGGCGACGTGCGAGGCGTTGGTCCTTGCGCAGAAACTCGGCCTCGACCCACAGCGCTTTTTCGACATCGCGTCGGTCAGTTCAGGGCAGAACTGGTCGCTGACCAGCTATTGCCCCTTGCCCGGTGTCGGCCCGAAAACCCCCGCCGACAATGGCTATGCCGGCGGTTTTGCTAGCGCGCTGATGCTCAAGGATTTGCGTCTGGCGATGGAGGCCGCGGTGAGCGTTGAAGCCGGTACGCCGATGGGGGCATTGGCAGAGCGGATCTACACCGACTTTGCCGAGGGCGGCGGCGCAGATCGTGATTTTTCGGCGATCATCACCAGCCTGCAGGGGAATGGGCGTGGATAGAAATTATGACGTGCTGATTGTCGGCGGCGGACATGCCGGTGCGCAATGTGCCATCGCCCTGCGTCAGGCGGGCTTTACCGGCAGCGTGGCTATCGTCAGTGAAGAGGTTCATCTGCCCTATGAGCGGCCGCCGCTGTCCAAGGATTATCTGAGCGGCGACAAGCCGTGGGAACGGATGATGATCCGCCCCGATGCGTTTTGGGAGGAACGCGACATCGCCTTTCATCTGGCGCAGCGGGTGACCCGCGTCGATCCGGATGCGCGGCTGGTCACTTGTGCCGACGGCAGCGATATCGGTTATGGCCAGCTGGTCTGGGCAGCCGGCGGCGCGGCGCGGCGGATTGATGTGGCGGGCGGCGAATGGCCCAATGTCACGGCGGTTCGCACCCGCGCCGATGCCGACGCGCTGATCGCGGCAGTGGGTCGGGCCCGGCGCTTTGTCATCATCGGCGGCGGCTATATCGGGCTGGAGGCAGCAGCGGTGCTGCGCAAATTGGGGCGCGATGTGGTGCTCCTCGAAGCGCAGGACCGCGTGCTCGCCCGCGTTGCCGGTGAACCTTTGTCGCGATTTTACGAATCGGAGCATCGCACCCATGGCGTCGATGTGCGTCTGGGCGTTACGATCGACGCGATAGAGGGGGATGGAGAGGCCACTGGCGTGCGGCTGGGTGACGGATCGGTGGTCCCCGCCGACCATGTCATCGTCGGCATCGGCATCGTTCCCGCAGTGGCCCCGCTGCTCGCGGCGGGGATTGTCGGTGGCAACGGCGTGCAGGTGGATGCCTATTGCCGCACGTCGGCGCCTGACGTGTTTGCGATTGGCGATTGTGCCGCCCATGCCAGCCAGTGGGCGGATGGAGAGATTGTCCGCATCGAATCGGTGCAAAATGCCAATGACATGGCCAACAGCGTGGCGCGGACGATTATGGGCGAAGACCGCCCCTATGTGGCGGTGCCGTGGTTCTGGTCGAACCAGTATGACCTCAAATTGCAAACCATCGGCCTGTCGCTGGGTCATGACGACCTCGTTGTCCGGGGCGACCCCGGCGAACGCGCATTTTCGGTCGTCTATCTGCGCGGCGGGCGGGTCATCGCACTCGATTGCGTCAACGCGATGCGCGACTATGTGCAGGGCAAGGCGATGGTCACGTCCGGCACCGTGATCGCGCCCGAACGGCTCGCCGACGCGTCGGTCCCGCTAAAGGAGATGATCGCGGCACAGTGACGCGGATGTGCGCCGCGACACAGGCCACCGGCGTTCATTTGCGATATAGGGTTAAAACGGTAATGATCATGCGCGGGGGCGCAGCCAAGGGAACAAAGCCAATGCGTGCAGTAACAGCGAGTCTGGCGACGGTGGCCATGCTGTTGGCCGGTTGTGGGGGCGGCAGTGGCGGCGGCAACGGCACCGTGTCGCTGCCCGGTCCGACACCGACACCCACGACCAACGGATGCAGCCTTCGCGAACGACAGGATTTTGCGCTGTCGGTGCTGCGCGAATGGTATCTGTTTCCCGAAACGCTGCCAGCGGCACCCAACCCGGCCGCTTTTGCGACGGTGCAGGATTATATCGATTCGCTGACCGCGACGGCGCGCGCGCAGGGCCGCGACCGTTTCTTTACCTTCATCACCTCGATTGCGCAGGAAAACGCGTTTTTCAACAGCGGCTCCAGCGCGGGTTTCGGTGTGCGGCTGTCGTTTGACACGGCGGCGCGGCGCGTCTTCATCGCAGAGGCATTTGAAGGCGCCCCGGCGCTGGCAGCGGGGATTGATCGCGGCGATGAAATTGTCGCCATCGGCACCAGCACGGCCAACCTGCGCAGTGTCAGCGACATCATCGCCAGCGAGGGCACGGCCGGCGTCACCGACGCACTCGGCCCGACCACGGCCGGCGTCACGCGCACCTTGCAGCTGACTGGCCAGGGTGGTGCACGGACGCTGACCGTCACCAAAGCGGACTTTTCGCTGACGCCGATATCGTCCCGCTATGGTGCGCGCATTTTGACCGTCAATGGCCGCCAGATCGGCTATCTCAACATGCGCACCTTTATCTCCAGCGCCGATCAGCAACTGCGCGACAGTTTTGCGAGTTTTCGTGCCGCCGGTGTCACCGATTTCATCATCGACCTGCGCTATAATGGCGGGGGCCTCGTCTCCACCGCCGAACTGTTTGGCGATTTGCTGGGCCGCAACCGGTCGACCAACGATATATTTTCGCAAACCCGTTTCCGTCCGGAAAAATCATCGAACGATAGCATCCACCGCTTTGCCCCGACGCCGCAGTCGGTGGCACCGATGCGCATCGCCTTTATCGGGACAGGGTCGACGGCGTCCGCCAGCGAACTCGTGATCAACGGCATGATACCCTATCTCGGTACCAACATGGCGCTGGTCGGGTCCAACACATTTGGAAAACCGGTGGGGCAGATCGCGCTCGATCGGACGGCGTGCGACGACCGCATCCGGGTCGTGGCGTTCGGCACCGGCAACGCGACGAACAATATCAATTATTTCAACGGCCTTGCCGGTTCGGTCGCCAATAGCTGTCGCGCCGCTGATGACGTGACCCTGCCGCTCGGCGATGTGCGCGAAGCGTCGGTGGCGCAGGCGGCGGGTTTTCTGACCGGCACCGGCCCGGCCTGTACCGCGATTTCGTCGGCGGGTGGCCAGGGGACGGCCAGCGTCGGCAGCGGCGGTCAGAATGTCCGCATGGAATTGCTGCAACCCGACGCGCCAACCCCGGCCCAGCGCGAAGTCCCCGGTCTGTTTTGACCTTGCGCGGATGGTGGACGCAGACGTCGCGTAACCAGGCGAAGGCGGCGGGCGAATAATCCCGCGACCAGGCGCATGATAGTCGTGCCGGTCGCGACCCTGATCAAGCCCATGCGTTGGAGGATGACAATGAAATTGACGATCAAAATGGCCGCGCTGTTTGCGTTGGCGGCACCGACGGCGGCCTTTGCCGCAACGTCACCGGCAGTTGCCCAGGCGTGCTGCGCGCTCGCCATCTGCTGCGGACTGCCCTGCTGTTAAGGCGGTGACGGGAACGGGCGGGCATTGCCCCGCCCGTTCTTGTTCGCACCCACTGGCGTAGCGGATGTACCCGCGCTAGGCTTTGGCAAATATTGCCGGAGCCCTGCCCCATGAAAACCCGCGCCGCCGTCGCCTTTGCCGCCAAACAGCCGCTTGAAATCGTCGAGCTGGATCTGGAGGGGCCGCGCGCGGGCGAAGTGCTGGTGGAGATTATGGCCACCGGCATCTGCCACACCGACGCCTATACGCTCGACGGGCTCGACAGTGAGGGGATTTTCCCGTCCATCCTGGGTCATGAAGGGGCGGGCATCGTGCGCGAAGTCGGCGCCGGCGTGACCAGCGTCGTCCCCGGTGACCATGTCATCCCGCTCTACCCCCCCGAATGCGGCCAGTGCAAAACCTGCCTGTCGGGCAAATCCAACCTGTGCACGGCGATCCGCGCGACGCAGGGCAAGGGGTTGATGCCGGACGGAACCAGCCGGTTCAGTTACAAGGGGCAGACCATCTATCATTATATGGGCTGTTCCACCTTTTCGAACTTCACCGTGCTGCCGGAAATCGCGGTCGCGAAAATACGTAGCGACGCCCCCTTTCAGACCAGCTGCTATATCGGCTGTGGCGTGACGACCGGCGTCGGCGCGGTGACCAAAACGGCAAAGGTCCAGCCGGGCGACAATGTCGTGGTGTTCGGCCTCGGCGGCATCGGCCTCAACGTGATCCAGGGCGCAAAATTGGCGGGCGCAAATGTCATTCTCGGCATCGACATCAACGAAAC
>CAZAWL010000149.1:0-5823 GCA_964488705.1 uncultured Sphingopyxis sp. | reverse complement strand
AGGTGGTGCCAAGCCATTGGGCGCGGGCATTTACCGATCGCGGCACGGATGGGGCCGCTCGCGGGTTGCACCGCATCGCCATAATGCTGGTTCAACCCGGCACGGACAAAGCAATGCAACGCGTCATAGAGCGGCTTGACCTCCTGCCACAGCCGCTCGGTCAGCGCCGAAAACTCCTCCGGCGACATGTCATAATTGGACCGCCAAAGCTCCCCGACATTGGCATAGCCCAGTTCGCGCGCGCCGCGATTGGCGATGGATACCATCTGCGCATAATCGTCATGCATCGGCGTGCCGACATTGTCGTGCCAGCTGGTCCACATTTCCGCGAGCTCGACGGGGTTGCGGTTGGTGCCCATCTCCGCCTCGATATCCGACCCGACGATCGGTTCCCCACGCAATGTGCCGCGTCCGCGGCCATATGCGGAGGACATGCGCGTCGTCAGCTCCGACAATTGGTCGGCCGCCCCCTCGGTGGTCGGCGCAGGCAAGGTGATGCCCGAACGCAACATCGTCAGCTTGCGACGTGTTTCGGCGCTGAGACCTGGAATATCGGCATAACGCGCGGCCTCCAGTGCCAGCCGCACTGCCAATTCGGTTCCCTCGGCCCCCGCCACCGCAGCCATCGCCTCCGTATCGGGGGTGATGAAATTTTCCTGCACCCAGAAAACGCGCTGCGACTGGTTGGAATAGGCGAGCAGTTCCGCCTCTGCCCGGGCGACAAAGGCGTCCGCGTCACCCGGCGTAGGATTGGCCGGCGCGGGCCGGGCCTGCGCCGCTGCGGCCGACGCAATGCTGCTGGCCACTGGCACCGGCGCTGGCGTGTCCTGCGCCTCGTTCGCCGTAGCGGCAGAGGCCAGCGCCAGTGGCGATATTGCAAGCGCGAGGCGAACCGACATACCGGCGCGGCGACGTAGAGCGCGAACCATGAAACTATCCTCTCTCCTGAATGGGAATGGCAACAGAGTGAAGCGCGCACGGCGACGCGTCAAGCGTTGAGAAAGGCGGCCATAGCCTCCCCCAGCGCCGCTTCGGTCACGCTCGACATATGTGTGCCCGGCACAACCACATGCTGTGCGTCGGGCAATGCCTCCGCGAGATCCGCAGCCGATCCATTGTCAAAATCCTTGTCACCGCACACGACCAGCGTGGGCATGGTGATGCGGGCCAGCATTGCGGGGTCGGTGTTGGCAAAACTGGCCAGCAAATGCCCTGCGGCGATGCGGTCGATCTTCATCGTTTTCATGAACTGGATGGCGAACCAGGTGTCGTCACCGCGCTTGGCAACGTCATATTCGGCGATGACACGGCGAAAATAGTCGCCGCGATCTGTCCAGCCGGCCAGCCCGCTCAGCCCCATGCCGCCCAGCACCAGCCGGCGCGGTGTCAGGCCACTGATCACCGCCCGGGCCGCCGTGCGCGCGCCCAGCGAAAAACCGCCCAGGTCATAATCGGCAAATCCGAAATGGTCGACCAGCGCCGCAACATCCTGCACCAGAATATCGGCGGGATAGGCGGCGGGGTCATGCGGCGCATCGCTGCCGCCATGGGCGCGGAAATCGGGCATGATGACGTCGAAACCGGCGGCGGCAAGGCGTTCGGCATGGCCATATTTGATCCAGTTGACCTCGGCATTGGAAAACAGGCCATGCAGCAGCATGAGCGGTCGGCCAGCGCCCATGCGGTGCCACGCGACGCGCGTTCCGTCCGGCATCGTGCAGAATCCCGATGATGCGTCCGCCATAATGCCCCCTTTACCCGTTTTGACCGATGTGCGCCTGTGGCCACCCGCAGCCCATAGCAAAAATCGCGCCCGATATAATAAGCATTGCTGATTATAAGCATTGCTAGTAATCGCGCGACGATGTCAGACCCGATCCCCTTTGTCGTAGCCGATGCCGCCCGCCTGTTCCGCAAATTGTTCAATGCGCGGTCGCGTGTGCTCAACCTGACCGGACAGCAATGGCGGGTGCTGGCGATCCTGTCGCGCAACCCCGGCATCAATCAGGGCGCGGCAGCAGAACTGCTGGAGGTAGAGCCGATTACGCTGTCGCGCATGATCGACCGCCTGACCGACGCAAATCTCGTGGAACGGCGGGCCATGCCGCATGACCGGCGAGTGTGGTCGCTGCACCTGACCGACGCCGCGACACCCGTCGTCGAACGCATGCGGGCAACAGCCGCGACGCTGATGGAACAGGCGCTCGACGGATTCACGACAGACGAACGTGCCCGCTTTGCCAGCTATCTGGAGCGGATGCGCATCAACATCACCCGCGCACAGGATAATAGCGATGACCGCGCAGCCTGACCCCAAAACGATGCAGCCACCCGCGGACACAGCCGCACCCGAGCCGTCGCGATCATGGCGGCGTCTGGCGCTCATGCTGTCGCTTCCGCTGCTGCTCGTGGCGCTGGGCGCCTATCTGTGGCTAACCAGCGGGCAGTCGGTATCGACCGACAATGCCTATGTGCAACAGAATAAGGTTTCGATTTCGGCCGAAGTTGGCGGCACCATTGTCGAGGTTGCGGTCCGCGAAAATCAGCGGGTCAGCGCCGGCGACCTGCTGTTCCGCATCGACCCCGAACCCTATCGCATCGCGCTGGCCCAAGCAGACGCCGATATTGCGGCGGCCGAGGCGCGCGTCTCCACCCTTGCCATCACCGCCGATTCGATGGACGCCGACATTCGCACGGCGCGCGAAGCCGTCCGCTTTGCCCAGCGCAATCTGGACCGTGAAGCGGCGCTGTTGGACCGTGGCTTTAACACGCGTGCCCGTATCGATGCCGCCGAGGCCCGGCTGGCAGAGGCTGAGGGCCGCCTCGCCGATGCGCAGGCCGCCGCCACGCGGGCCGACGCACAACTGGCGACGGGACAAAGCCGCCCGGGCATCAACCCCGGCCTGCTCGCCGCGCGCGCGCGACGCGAACAGGCGCTGCTCCACCTGCGCCAGACCGAAGTGCGGGCGCCGGTCAGCGGCGTCATCAGCCAGTCGGACCGGTTGCAGGTCGGACAAAGCATCGTCACCGGTTTGCCCGCCGTCAGCATCGTCGTCAGTGACTCCAGCTGGGTAGAGGCCAATTTCAAGGAAACCGATCTCGACCACATGGCTGTCGGCCAGCGCGCCACGATCAGCATCGATGCCTATGGCGACCTCGAACTGCGCGGCCACGTCGCCAGCATCGGTGCCGGTACGGGTTCCGAATTTTCGGTGCTGCCGGCGCAAAATGCCACCGGCAACTGGGTCAAGGTGACACAGCGGGTGCCGGTCCGCATCGCCATCGACACGCCCCCGCCGAGGCCGATGATTGCCGGCCTGTCAGCCCATGTCCGCGTCCATTTCGACCGCCGCCCGTGAAGCAAAGCCAGTGACGTGACATGGCCGACGCCGCGCTGATCGACACCAACCGCGACGAACCCGCGCTGGCGGTTGAGCATCGCTGGCTGCTGATGATCGCGGTCATGGGCGCGTCGATCATCCAGTTCCTTGACGCGACCATTGCCAATGTCGCTATCCCGCACATGCAGACCAGCCTGGGCGCGACGTTCGACAGCGTAACATGGGTGCTGACCAGCTTTATCATTGCCAGCGCCGTCGCCACCCCCATCGTCGGCTGGCTTGCCGACCGGGTGGGATCGCGCAACCTGTTCCTGATCGCGGTCGGCGGCTTTACGCTGATGTCGATGTTGTGCGGCATCGCCGTCAACCTCACGGAAATGGTGCTGTTCCGCGTCGGCCAGGGGATTTTCGCGGCGATGATCGGCCCATTGTCGCAAACCATCATGCTCGACATCAACCGGCCGAGCCAGCACGCCAAGACGATGGCTATTTGGGGCATGGGCGTGATGATTGCGCCGATCAGCGGGCCGATGCTGGGCGGGTGGCTGACCGAAAGCTGGAACTGGCGCTGGGTATTCTACGTCAACCTGCCGATCGGCATCCCGACATTCATCATCCTGTGGTGGCTGCTGCCGAGCCGTGCGGTGGTTCGCCGCAGGCTCGATTATCTCGGCTATCTGCTGTTTGCATTGGGCCTGGGTGCGTTGCAGCTGATGCTCGACCGCGGCAATGGTGAGGATTGGTTCCAGTCGAGCGAAATCATCATCGAGGCGATGGTAGCGGCGGCGTGTCTGTGGATGTTCGGCGTCCACATGATGACGGCAAAGGAACCGCTGTTTCCCGCCGTGCTGGTGCGCAACCGCAATTTCCTGACCGTGCTGCTGTTCATGGTGTTGCTGGGCATCGTCATGATCGCATTGTCGGCCCTGCTGCCGCCCATGCTGCAAAACCTGTTCGGCTATCCGGTGTTTGATACCGGCCTGTTGATGGCCCCGCGCGGTGTCGGGGTGCTGATGTCGATGGTCATCGCTACGCGGACCATCAGCTGGATGGGACCGCGGCGACTGATCGCCATCGGCTTTGCCGTGTCAGCGTGGACGCTGTGGCTAATGAGCGGCTGGTCACTCGACGTCGATGCCCGCACGATCATCCTCGTCGGCCTGTTACAGGGCATGGGCATGGGGCTCTGTTTCATGCCGCTCAACGTCCTCGCCTTTTCGACTATTCCCATTCGTCACAGGACCGATGGGTCGGGGCTGCTGAACCTTTTCCGTTCGCTCGGCGCCAGTGTCGGCATTTCATTGATGACGACGATTTTGGGGCGCAACATTCAGGTGAGCCATGCCGATCTGGTACAGCATCTGACGCCGACCGCCATTCCGGGCATCGACCTGTCGAGCATCGACCGGCTGGGCGAATATGGTGCCGGTGCCATGGTTGCGGTCAACGCGATGGTCAATCGCCAGGCGGCGATGGTCGCCTATATCAACGATTTCTGGATGATGGCGATCATCATCGCGCTGTGCGTACCGCTGATATTTCTCGCCAAAGCGCCGCCGCCGGTGGCGGGCGCGCCGCCACCGCCCATGGAATGATGCCCTACCCTTTTTTCAGGTGCCGTCGGCCGAGCAATTCGGCGATCTGTACCGCGTTGAGCGCGGCACCTTTGCGCAAATTGTCGGACACGCACCAGAAAGCGAGCCCGTTATCGACCGTCGGGTCCTCACGCACGCGGCTGACATAGGTCGCGTCGTCGCCCGCGGCTTCAACCGGGGTTGCGTAGCCGCCATCCTCGCGCTTGTCGACGAGCAGGACGCCGGGCGCCTCACGCAACAGCCTTTGCGCATCCTCGGCCGACAATTCACGCTCAAACTCGACATTCACCGCCTCGCTATGGCCGACGAATACCGGCACGCGCACACAGGTGGCGTGCATCCGCACCTTGGGGTCGAGAATCTTCTTGGTCTCGACCACCATCTTCCATTCTTCCTTGGTTGAGCCGTCGTCGAGGAAGCTGTCGATATGGGGGATGAGGTTAAAGGCAATCTGCTTGGTGAATTTGCTCACCGTCTTTTCGTCGCCGACGAAAATGGCGCGCGTCTGTTCGAACAGTTCATCCATGCCCGCCTTGCCCGCGCCCGACACCGACTGATAGGTCGCTACCACAACCCGCTTGATCGTCGCGGCATCATGCAGCGGTTTCAGCGCAACGACGAGCTGCGCCGTCGAACAATTCGGGTTGGCGATAATATTCCTCGCTGTGTAGCCGTCGATCGCCTCGGGGTTCACTTCCGGCACGATCAACGGCACATCCGGGTCCATGCGGTAGAGCGAACTATTGTCGATGACGATACAGCCCGCCGCCGCCGCCTTTGGCGCATAGACCTTTGTCGCTTCGGAGCCGATCGCGAACAGAGCGATATCCCAGCCGGCCCAGTCGAAATGTTCGATATTCTGGACCCGTGCGGTCTTGCCGGTATCG
>CAZAWL010000148.1:0-5881 GCA_964488705.1 uncultured Sphingopyxis sp. | reverse complement strand
AGGGGGCGGGGCAGCGATGCCTCGCCCCTTTTGCCGTCTGGCGCCCTGCGACACCCCTGGCCCATGATGCTGTGCCGGTCTGGCCCGGCGCGGATCGGTTTCGGGTGGCCAGGTGCCGGCCCTGGAGTGGAGTCGAGCGGGGAGGAATCACCGAACCGCCAGAGCCTGATCGTCTTTGTCCTAAGCGCTCAGCGCTTCCCACAAGGACGCTGGACCGCGATGGTCATTCAATCACAATCGAATGCGGCCTAGACCCGTTCGGAACGGATCGGCGGTTCATGCGGCGCGTTGGGCCGGGTGAACAGCCGTCCGCCCTCCCCCCACAGCAGGACGGCCAGCGCCAACAGCCCGCACAGCACATAGCCATGCGCAAGCGGCAGCGTCGACCCGTCAAATGCCTGACCGATCGCCGCGCCGATCAGCGCCGACAACAGGGTGCGAACACTGTTCTGGAATGACGATGCCGTCCCCGCGATATGGCCGAACGGCTGCATCGCGATCGACGAGAAATTGGCACCGATAAAGCCGATCATCCCCATGTTGAGGCAAACGACGACCAGGAACAGAAGGAGTGTTTCCCCCTGGGTCGCGAGCCACCACTGCAACGCGGACAGCGCAATGAAACCGAGCAATGCGGTGTGCGAGACCCGGCGTGCACCAAAGTGCAGCACCAATCGCGCATTGCTGTAATTGGCAACGGCGATGCCCGCTGCGACGGCGGCAAAGGCCAGCGGAAATATGTCCGCCGCGCCAAAGGTTTCGCTGATGATCTGTTGCGCGCTGTTGAGAAAGCCGAAATTCGCCCCGACCGCGATGGCGCTGCCCAGCATATAGGCCAGCGATTGGCGGTGCGTCGCGACCGCCCTCCAGCTGCGGACCATCGTCGGCAGATGGAGCGGCAAGCGGTCTGCCGGATCGAGCGTTTCCGGCAGGCGCAAATGCACCCAAATCGCCATCGCCAGCCCCATGACGGCGAGCAGCAGGAAAATGGTGCGCCAGTCGGCAATCCACAGCACGACCTGCCCGATGCTCGGCGCGATGATCGGGACAATCATGAAGGTCAGAAAGATGAGGCTGAGCAGCTTGGCCATAGCGTCACCGCTGGTGCGGTCGCGGACCACCGCTGTCGCCACCACGCCCATCGCGGCGCCGAAAAGGCCATGCGTGACCCGCATCGCCAGCATCGTCGACCAACTCGGCGCAAACCCCGCCAGCAACGCCGCCGCGATATAGCCGATGAGGCAGACCAATATCACCGAACGCCGGCCAAAACGGTCGGCGAGCGGGCCGTGCAACAGCGACCCGACGCCCAGCCCATAGAAATAAAAGCTGATGATGAACTGACGGTCGTTGGGACCGGGCGCACCCAGTTCCAGCGCCATTTGCGGCAAGGCCGGCAGCATGGCGTCGATCGCCAGCGCGTTGAGCGCCATCAACAGCGCCATCATCGCGACAAATTCGCGCTGCCCCAGCGCGGCGTGGGTTCGGGCGACCGGTGGAACGGAGGGTGGGGCGGGGGCGGGCATGGCGCGGCGCTATGACACAGGAATGGGAGGTGCGATAGGGGCACGACCGTTTCGCCGCTTTCCTTTGCCCATATTGTGTGGCTAGGGGGTCCCCAATGCGTTTCCCCCCCGCCACCGTTGCGCTCGCCGCCCTGGCGATGCCGTTGCCGCTCCATGCACAGAATGGGCCCGTCGATGCCGAGGAGGCGGCGCGGACCCTCGTCGTCACCGCCTTGCCCGACCCGATCGCCATCGATGCCTATGGCCGTCAGACGATCACCGCCGACCAGCTGGGCACCAGCGCCGGCGCGACACTGGAATCGGCTCTCGGGCAGGTCGCGGGCTTTCAGCAATTTCGCCGATCGGACAGCCGGTCAGCCAATATCTCGGCGCAGGGTATCGGGCTGCGCGGTATCGGCGGCAATGCCACCAGCCGCACCCTGTTGCTGCGCGACGGGGTGCCCGTGGCTGACGCCTTTTTCGGTTTCATCCCCTTCACCGCACTGCCGCTGGAGGATGTGGCACGCGTGCGTATTACGCGCGGCAGTGGCACCGGCCCATTTGGCGCAGGTGCACTGACCGGCGTAATAGAGGTGGAGACGACCGCGCCATCCGACCGGCCGCCGCTGGCCGCAGCCATCGCGCTGGGCAGCCGGGGCAGCTGGCAGGGCGATGTGTCACTGGTCCGTCCGTTGGGTGCCGGACACGTCGCCATCACCGCCCATCATGACCGCGGCGACGGCTTTTTCACGACACCACAGGCGCAGCGCGTCGCGGCCAGTGTGCCGGCCCGCTATCGCGGCACCAACGTCGCTGTGAACGCGGCGGTGCCGGTCACCGGCGACGTCACGATCACCGCCGGCGTCGGCCTGTTTCGCGATGACCGCATATTGCGCTTTGCCGGGGCCAACAGCAGCGCCGGGGGCGTTGATGCCAGCCTGCGCTTTATTGGCAGCGGCGATTGGCAATGGGACGCGCTGGGCTGGGTGCAGGCCCGCGATTTTTCGAACATCGTCGTCAGCGCGACCAGTTTCCGCCCGACACTCGATCAACGCGACACCCCGACCACCGGCTGGGGCACGAAATTTGAACTGCGTCCGCCGGTTGGCGCGGACCGGACGTTGCGCATCGGTTTTGACCTGCGCGGCGCGGACGGCTTGGCGATTGAGGACGCGTTGCTGGCCAGCGGCGCCATATCGGCCAATCGGCGGGCCGGGGGCCAGAGCCTGGTCGGCGGGCTGTTTGTCGAAGGTGACGCCAGCTTTGGTCCGCTGGCCCTGACGCTGGGCGGACGGCTGGACGGCTGGCGGCTGACCGACGGTCGGGCCCTTGAACGGCGCGGCGACGGCGTCGTCACCCGCGACGAGATTTTTCCCGCACGGTCGGGCACGATGGTATCGGTGCGCGGTGCGGGGACCTGGGCATTGGGCCGCGACCTCACGCTGCGCATTGCCGGCTATACCGGCTTTCGGCTGCCCACGCTCAACGAGCTCTATCGCGGTTTCACCGTGTTTCCGGTGGTGACCCGCGCCAACCCGCTGCTCGACCCGGAACGGCTGCGCGGCGCGGAAATCGGCGCGATCTGGCGACCGCTTGACGGCCTGACCCTCGACGTCACGGCGTTCGACAACCGGCTGCGCGATGCCGTGGCCAATGTCACCATTGCCAATAATCTGCGCGAGCGCCGCAACATCGCGGCGATCCGCGCGCGCGGCGTCGAAGCATCTTTTGCCCTCGCGGTCGGCGATTGGCGGCTGAACGGCGCCTGGGCCTATAGCGACGCGCGGGTGCGCGCCGACGCCCGCGACATGGCCGCGCTCCCGCTCAACGGCCTGCGCCCCGCGCAGAGCCCCGTGCACAGCGCCAGCGCCAGCATCGGCTGGCATTTTGCCGACGGGGCGCTGGCACATATCGGGCTGCGCCATGTGGGTGCGCAGTTCGAGGATGATCGCAATGTCGACCGCCTGCGCGCCGCAACCACGGTCGAGGCCCTGCTGCGCGCACGCGTTACCGACCGCCTGTCGATGGAGGTGCGCGGCGAGAATCTGTTCGATGTCGACGTGGTGACGCGCAATGCTGCCGGGTCGATCGACCTGGGGACCCCGCGCACCATCTGGCTGGGCTTGCGCTGGCAGTGAAAATGCTGTTCAATTCAATTGCGATTCACTCGCAATTATCGGGTCGAACAGGGTAAAAAGGGTAGGGCATGACTCAGGAACATTATTCGCGCGTCGCACGTTGGCTGCACTGGACGATGGGGCTGCTCATCATCGGCAATTTGGCCGGGGGCCTGGCCCATGATGTCGACCCGCAGCTCATCATGCCGCTGCACAAGGCGACGGGCATGTTGCTGCTGGTACTGGCGGTTGTCCGCATCATCTGGCGCATGCTGCACCCCGCCCCCGCCCTGCCTGCCGGCATGGCGACGTGGGAACGGGCGACGGCGAGCTTTACACACGCCATCCTCTACGCCTTCATGGTCCTTGTGCCGCTGTCGGGGTGGGTCATGGCATCAGCCGGCGAATATCCCATCTCCTTTTTCGGCCTGTTCGACATCCCCAAATTTGCGGTGATCAAGGAATCGACGATGTGGGAGGTCGCGCACGAAGGGCATGAGCTGATGGCCTTTGCCATGATCGGCCTTTTGGTGCTGCACATCGGTGCCGCGCTGCGCCACCATTTCGTGCTCAAGGACGGCATGCTTGCCCGCATGTGGCAATAGAGTTTGTGCCGCTCACGCGGAATCGGCACCAGCCCGCACCCCCTCCCGACCACCCATAGAATAAGCTGATTGGGAGGCCGGGAGGGGGAGTGGGCCGGCACGGCGCGGTTTCGGTGAAACTGAAACAAGCTCTAAGCAGGCGGCTCACGGCCAATCGGATGATGGTGGTGCGTGCCCGTCGCGCACCTCCTCTATGCGTTTGCGTGATGCGCTCGAAATATTGGCTGGCAGCGCATTGATGGGCAACCAGCAGGCCTCGACAATTTCCCGCCCGTCGACCTTCGGTTCGCCACGATCGGCATCAGCGATATAGATGCTGATATGGTTGCGCGCGCCCTTGGCGGTGTCGAGGAACCGGCCGTGCAGACGAAGGCCGGAAATGGCGATGCCGGTTTCCTCCGCCACTTCCCGCGCCGCGGCCGCAGCCGGGTCTTCGCCGCGACGGACCCCGCCGCCCGGCAACATAAATTGGTCGCGCCGGGCATAGCTGTGCCGGATCAGCAGGACGTGACGGTCGGGGGACAGGACGACGACCTTGGCCCCATAGACCGATGGGCGCGCCAACCGCCACCAGACCAGCCGCAGCGCCTGTGCACATCGATAGGCGAGCCAGACGATCCGGCGCACGATGCCGGCGTCAGGCATCGTCAGGCGTCATCAGGCGATGTCAGACATCGAGGTTCGCGACATTCAGCGCATTTTCCTGAATGAATTCGCGGCGCGGTTCCACCTCTTCGCCCATCAGGCGGCTAAACACCTCGTCGGTGACATCGGCGGTTTCTAGCTCGACCTTGAGCAGCGAGCGGTTGGCTGGGTCGAGCGTGGTTTCCCACAATTGCTCGGCATTCATTTCACCCAGCCCCTTGTACCGCGCGATGCTCAACCCCTTGCGGCCAAAGGCAAGGATGGCGTCAAGCAGATCTGACGGCCGGGTGACAATATTGGCTGTGCGTGACGGCGGCGCCGCCGGTGCCGGCGCGTCGGCCGTGTCATCCTGCGAATCGTCGTCCTGCGCTTCGTCGGCATCAACCTCCGGCTCGGGCGTCATGGCCGCGCCGACCGCGACCATCTGTCCCGGCCGGGCGTAGCTGTCGCCCGCAGCCAGCGCGAGTGTCGCCAGTTTTCGTGCTTCGGCGGATTGGGCGAAACCGGGTTCGATGACATGATGGTCGCTGACCCCGCGCCAGCGCCGGTGGATGTGGAACCCGCCCTCTTCGGACACGTCGACCGTCCAAACGCCGTCCTCGCCGCGCGCATGTTCTGCCGCGTTCAGCCATGCGGCGGTGCGGACGGCAGCGACGGTGCGCGCAGGCCCGTCCATGCCGGCGACGAAGCCGCCGTTAAGCGCGATCGCTTCAACCAGATGAGGGTCATAACGGCGCGGTACATAGCGCATCAGCGAGCGCAACCGCCGCGCATGGTCGATAAGGCTGCGCAGATCCTCACCGCTGCGGCTGCCCTCGGCGCTGTCGAAACGCAGCCCTCCGATCCCCGCATCGACCAGATACTGGTCGAGCGCCGCATCGTCCTTCACATAGACCTCCGACCGGCCGCGGCTGACCTTATAGAGTGGCGGCTGCGCGATATAGAGGTGCCCGTTTTCGATGATCGCGGGCATTTGCCGATAGAAAAAGGTCAACAGCAGCGTGCGGAT